>NZ_SJUQ01000029.1:0-33154 GCF_004337045.1 Exiguobacterium sp. SH5S4 | reverse complement strand
CGTCCATGTTTTCAAGCACGGCCTTTACTTTGAATTCACCGGTGTATTGGATCGAGCGTTCTGAAACCGACGAGACGTTCGGGTTCGACTCAAGCTGATCAATTTGATGGATATTGAAAATGATTTTGCTCATGGTTGTTTCTCCCGTCTGAATGAATAGGTTCATTATAGCGATTCGTGCGTATACGAAAAACCCCGAATGGGTCACTTATTTCAAGTGTCCTTCATTCGGGGTTCAGTTCACCCCTTAATGTTATCCAAGTTTATCTTCATCACGCTTATAGCTTTCAATCCACTTATCCCGTTCGTCCGGTTCATCGGCCAAGTCCTTGAACAAGGCGACGATCATCAGAATCAGCACGAAGATGAACGGGAAGGCGACAAGGATCGCAACGGCTTGAAGCGCGCCGAGACCACCCGCGTACAAGAGCACGGCTGCGATCGATGATTGGATGAAGCCCCAAATCAACTTGATCCGCATCGGCGGGATGAGTTTCCCTCCTGTCGTCAGCATCCCGAGCACATATGTTGCCGAGTCGGCTGAAGTGATGAAGAACGTCGAGATCAAGAAGATGGCGACGATGCTGAGCACCGTCCCGAATCCACCGAACGTCTCGAACAAGGCGAACAGTCCGACTTCCGTTCCGACCTCGTTGACTGTGTCGATCAAGTTCGCCCCACCGAACAAGTCAGCCCAAATGGCCGATCCGCCGAAGACAGAGAACCAAAGCAGTCCGAACGACGTTGGCACGAGCAAGATTCCGATGAGGAACTCGCGAATCGTCCGACCTTTTGAGACACGGGCGATAAACGTCCCGACGAACGGTGACCATGAGATCCACCACGCCCAGTAGAAGATCGTCCAGCCGTTGATCCACTCGCGCTCGACCGGTTCAAAAGCACCCGTACGGAAGCTCGTCGTCGGCAATTGTTGCAAGTACGTCCCGATCGTCTGCGTGAACAAGTCGAGGATGAACGCGCTCGGTCCGGCGATGAGCGTCGCGACTAGCAAGACGACGGCGAGGAAGATGTTCGTGTTACTGAGAATGCGAATCCCTTTATCGAGCCCGGTCGAAGCGCTGAGCATATACAGCACCGTCACGACAGCGATGATGATCAACTGCGTCGAGAACGCGTTCGGTACGCCCGGAATTAAATAGTGAAGCCCACCAGCAATCTGTTTGGCACCAAACCCGAGCGACGTCGCGACCCCGAATGCTGTCGCGACGACGGCCAAAATGTCGACCGTCTGTTTGACCGGACGTTCATAGCGGTCGTTGACGAGTGAACCGATCGTCTCCCCGATCGTCGCCGGACGCCCTTTGCGGAACGTCGAGTAGGCGATGGCGAGAGCGATCATCGCGTAAATCGCCCATGGGTGGAAGCCCCAATGGAAGAAGGCGTAACGCATCGCCGTGCGCGCATTCCCTTCCGGCGTCAGCGATTCGAATGGTGGCGCGTGGAAGTGAAGCAACGGTTCCGCCGCTCCCCAGAAGATGAGACCAATTCCCATCCCGGCGCTGAACAGCATGGCGAACCATGTTAAATATCCAAAATCCGGTCGGTCTGTATCTTTTCCGAGTCGGATCGACCCGAAGCGCGAAAAGATTAAAAAAATCGCGACGAGTAAAATGCCGGTCGCGCTGAGCAGGTAGAACCAGCCCATCCCGTTCGAGAGCAAACCTTGCAGTTTCGTCGTCACGTTGATCAAGCTTGTGTTTCCGAGCCAACGCTCAGGGAAGATTCCCCAAATCGTAAAGAGGACCGTAATGATGGCTGATACGATAAATACGGTCGTCACTCGACTTTCTCTTTCCATAATCTCACTCCTATTTAATTCTCTTATTTTCATATACGTTTTCCACCCTAACACAGTTTACAATCTCGGCACAACCCGAAAACGTGTTCGCTCGTGTCACGATGAAAAAAGTGACGATGTAATCTCGTCACTCGGTCGGCTTCGGTTCTAACGATACAATCAACGTCTCATCGACGACATAATAGGGTCGTTTCGGCAACACTTTCAAATAGCCGCCTTCACGCAGACGTGTCAAATCAAGTTGCGCCGACTGTTGGAATTTGCGTAACGGTAACTTTTTTTCTTGTTCGAAATATAAGTCGAGCGCCCGCTGCACCTGGTCCATCTCATAGACGACGTCACGTTCGTCCTCCGGGGCGATGTGGAACGTCTCTTTTGACATGTAAAACCGCTGTCTTGGCTTGCCTGGCAAATGACGTTTCAAGCGTCCAAGGTCGATTTCTTGGGACTCGTCCAACAGTACCGTCCGGTTGACCCCTTTCGGCAATGTCTGTTCGTACTCATGGATGGCTTCCCGCAGTTGCGGCAACGTGATATCGACTTCTTGCTCCACTACTTCTTCTTTTTGCGTCAGACGCTGCCACCAATTTTTTCCTGACCTTGTTTGTCGTTCCATACACTCCCCCCTCTCCCCGTTCCTTTCCCGATATCTGTTATCCTCTCACCTTATATTCGCACATTCACGAAAAAAACCTTCCTTTTTTCAAAGGAAGGTCTGACGCTTACTTCAATTTGTTACGGAGGACCATCTGGAGGATCCCGCCGTGACGGTAGTAGTCGATCTCAATTTCCGAGTCGAAGCGGGCGACGACTTTGAACGCTGTCACCGTGCCATTTTCATGCGTGGCCGTGACGTTCAAAATATCGCGCGGACGTACCGACTCATCGACTTGGATATCAAGTGCCTCTTCGCCTGTCAGTCCGAGTGATTCCGCAGACTCCCCGTCCATGAACTGGAGCGGTAACACACCCATCATCACGAGGTTTGAACGGTGAATCCGTTCGAAACTTTGGGCGATGACGGCACGAATGCCGAGCAGGTTCGTACCTTTGGCTGCCCAGTCACGCGACGAGCCCATGCCGTAGTCGTTTCCGGCGAGCACGATCAAACCTGTGCCTTGCTCTTTATATTTCATAGCCGCATCATACATCGGCATGATCTCACCTGTCGGCCAGTACGTCGTGTATCCGCCTTCTGTGCCAGGCGCGACTTGGTTACGGATGCGAATGTTCGCGAACGTACCGCGCATCATCACTTCGTGGTTACCACGACGCGACCCGTATGAGTTGAAGTCGAGCGGTGCGACGCCTTTCGACTGCAGGTATTGCCCAGCTGGTGTCGTCTTCGAGAACGCTCCTGCCGGCGAGATGTGGTCAGTCGTCACCGAATCGGCGAACTTCCCGATGACACGAAGACCATTGAGTGGGAGCACTACGCCCGCTTCCGGTTCGAGGTTTTCGAAGAACGGCGGGTTTTGGATGTACGTCGAATCGTCCGAGAAGTCGTACAAGTTACCTTCTGGGACGGCGAGTGCGTTCCAACGTTCGTTGCCTGTGAACACCGTGTCGTACTCTTTACGGAACGCTTCCGGCGAGACGACGTCTTGAACGACCATCTTGATCTCATCGTTTGACGGCCAGATGTCTTTGAAGAAGACTTCGTTGCCGTCTTTATCCGTCCCGAATGATTCGTTCATGATGTCGAAGTTGACCGATCCTGCGAGCGCGTAAGCGACGACGAGTGGCGGTGACGCCAAGAAGTTCGCTTTGACGAGCGGATGGACGCGGCCTTCGAAGTTACGGTTACCCGAGAGCACGGACGACACGAGCAAGTCGTTCGACGTGATCGTCTCTTCGACTTCGCGGTCGAGCGGCCCAGAGTTCCCGATACATGTCGTACAGCCGTAACCGACCGTGTTGAACCCGAGCTGGTCGAGGTACGTCGTGAGTCCGGCTTTATCGAGGTAGTCAGTAACGACTTTCGAGCCCGGGGCGAGCGACGTCTTCACGTATTTCGGTACTGTGAGTCCACGCTCGACGGCTTTCTTGGCCACGAGGCCAGCGCCGACCATGACGTAAGGGTTCGACGTGTTCGTACAGCTCGTGATCGCCGCGATCGCGACGTCACCCGTCTGCATGTCGACCGGTCCATCCTCATAATGGATGGCAGCTTTCTTGTCGAGCTCGGCACGGTCGAGACCGAAGCCGCTGTGCCCGGCCGGTGCGCTCAAGCTGTCGATGAACGCCGTATGCAAGTCAGACAAGTTGATGCGATCTTGCGGACGTTTCGGGCCTGCGAGTGAAGGTTCTACTTTAGACAAGTCGAGTGTGAGCGTCTTTGTGAACGCCGGATCGGCTTGATCAGGTGTGTAAAACATGTCGTTCGCTTTTGAGTACGCCTCGACGAGGTCGATCAACTCTTCTGAGCGTCCTGTCGTACGCATGTAGTTCAACGTTTCCGTATCGACCGGGAAGAAGCCGCAAGTCGCCCCGTACTCAGGCGCCATGTTGGCGATCGTCGCCCGGTCAGAGAGCGGCATCGTGTGGAGTGACGGTCCGAAGAACTCGACGAACTTACCGACGACTTTCTCGTTACGGAGCATCTCGGTCACGACGAGCGCGACGTCTGTCGCTGTGACACCTGGGTTGACCTCACCGATGATTTTGACGCCGACGACGTCTGGTACCGGGAAGTATGACGGTTGTCCGAGCATGCTCGCTTCGGCTTCGATTCCGCCGACGCCCCAGCCGAGGACACCGAGTCCGTTGATCATGGTTGTGTGCGAATCCGTTCCGACGAGTGAATCTGGATACGCGACATTACCTGTCCCATCATTCTTTTCAAGCACGACCGACGCCAAGTACTCGAGGTTGACTTGGTGGACGATTCCCGTCGCCGGTGGTACGGCACGGTAGTTGTCAAACGCCGTCTGAGCCCAACGTAAGAATTTGTAACGCTCTTCGTTCCGCTCGAACTCGATGTCCATGTTTTTCATGAGCGCGCCGGCGAATCCGTAGGCATCGACTTGGACCGAGTGGTCGACGACGAGATCGACCGGGATTTCCGGGTTGATCTTGTTCGGGTCGCCACCAAGGTCAGCCATCGCTTTACGAAGTGAAGCGAGGTCGACGACCGTCGGGACACCCGTGAAATCTTGCAAGACGACGCGAGCCGGTTTGAACGGTACGTCAATGTCTTTCGAGACGCCGGCAGTACCCCATTTTGCCAAGTTCTCGACATGTTCCTTCGTGATGGCACGGCCGTCTTGTTGACGCAAAACCGACTCGAGCAAGACACGGATCGAGTACGGGAGGCGACTGAGTTCCGTCACCCCTTCTTCCTCTAACTTTTTAAGCCGGTAATAATCGTACGCTTGTCCGTTGACCTCGAACTGTGTCCGAGATGAAAAAGCGTCTACTACGTTCGTCTGTTCCATACAATTTCCCCCTTTTTGAAAGCGACGACCACAGCAGTTGCCGTAATCGCTTACTTATCACATGTTTATCATAATACAACTATAGCGTGACGTAAAATACATTCCGTCACAAATTAGTCATAAGTAAAACTTATCAATTGCTCTGATCGTCTCAAAACACGAAAAAAGACGGCCATCTAAGGCCGTCTTTACAATCTAGCTTATTCGGCACCGATCTCGACATTGACATCGAGTGCGTCGACGAGCGTCAACTCATCTTCATAGCGTTCTTTGAAACGGTCAAACGTGAACTCGTTGGCGAACAAGAACACAGGGCGTTCCCAACGGTCGGTCACGAGCATGTTTCGTGAGTCTTGGAACGGCTTGAGCGCCTTCAATTCTTTGTCCTTCACCCAGCGAGCTACACTGTACGATACCGGCTCCATCCGGATGTCGACCCCGTACTCGTTATTGAGACGATATTCGAACACCTCGAACTGGAGTTGACCGACCGCGCCGAGATAAATCTCGTTATACTCGTTGCGGTACACTTGGATCGCTCCTTCTTGGGCGAGTTGCTCGACACCTTTGTGGAAGTGTTTCGACTTGAGCGAGTTGATCGGCGAGACGCGCATGAACAATTCCGGCGGGAACGTCGGCAACGCCTCGAACGCGATCTTTTGCTTCGACGTCGTGATCGTGTCACCGATCTGGTACGTCCCAGAATCGTAGATCCCGATGACGTCACCGGCAAACGCCTTATCGACAGTCTCCCGGTCGTTGGCCATCAACTGCGTCGATTGACTCAGTTTGATTTTCTTGCCGGTCCGCGTCAACGTGACGTCCATTCCCCGTTCGAACACACCCGAACAGATGCGGACGAAGGCGATGCGGTCACGGTGGGCCGGGTTCATGTTCGCTTGAATCTTGAAGACGAAACCGCTGAAGTCTTCAGACGTCGGGTCGATCGGACCGACGTTCGATTTACGGGCCTCTGGGGCCGGCGACATGTCGAGGTAGTGGTCTAAGAACGATGTCACCCCGAAGTCGACGAGCGCCGTACCGAAGAAGACAGGTGTCAGCTTACCTGATTGGATCGCCTCGACGTCGATGTCGTTGCCGGCACCGTCTAACAGGTCGATCTCGTCGCGCAAGTTCGTCAAGTTTTCTTCTGTCAAGTAGTCGGCGAGCACAGGATCGTTGACCCCGTCCTCGTTCAACGTGAGCTTGCCTTTCTCGCCACGGAACAAGTGGATCTCGTTCTTGATACGATCGAACACACCTTCGAACTGCATCCCGCTGCCGATTGGCCATGTGACGGCGACCGAAGGCATACCGAGCACTTCTTCAAGTTCTTCCATGAGCTCGAGCGGATCTTTCGCCTGCCGGTCCAACTTGTTCATGAACGTGAAGATCGGGATACCACGCATACGACAGACTTGGAATAATTTCTTCGTCTGTGTCTCGATCCCTTTGGCGGCATCGATGACCATGACCGCACTGTCGACAGACGTCAAGACGCGGTACGTGTCTTCTCCGAAGTCGTTGTGACCCGGCGTGTCCATGATCGAGACGACCTTGTCGCGATAGACGAACTGCATGACAGACGACGTGACAGAGATGCCCCGTTGTTTCTCGATCTCCATCCAATCGGACTTGGCGTGTTTTGAATTTTTGCGGGCTTTGACCGTTCCCGCCTCGCGGATCGCTCCCCCGTGTAAGAGCAATTTCTCCGTGAGTGTCGTCTTACCGGCATCCGGGTGGGAGATGATGCCGAAAATGCGGCGTTTCTCTACTTCTTGTTTTAATTGATTCATATAGAGTCCTTTCCTTTCCAGACTTTCAAATTCATTCTCATTTCTGACTGCAACGCTCTCTATTCTAACGAAACGGCGTCGTTTCGTCCATCATTATGGGATGCTCATGCTTTTGTATTCGCGGTCTTTTTTGTATACTAAGCTTGAATGATTGTGAAATGAAAGAACGGGGGAAAGACGATGCCAGAAAACTTGATGATGTATTTCATTGTCTTCTGGGGATTTGTGATGATCGGGTTGATGACGATCGGCGGATACTTCATGTTCCGTAAGTTTTTAAAACGGATGCCGAAAGAAGACGGCCGCTCTCTCCTAGATATCGAGGACGATTACATCGCGAAGACACGCCACCTGTGGACACCCGAGACACGGACGCTACTCGATCGGCTCGTCACGCCAGTGCCTGAGCTGTTCCGCGATGTCGCCATTCGCAAGATTGCCGGCAAGATCGGACAGTTCGCGCTCGAATCGAGAGCGAAAGTGATGACGACGGAACTCGTCGTCAAAGGATATATCGCCGCCACACCGAAGCGGGACCACAAGTTTTTGAAGAAAGCGCTCGAAGAAGAGCAGATTGATTGGATGACTTATAAACGTTATTTCCAACAGTGAGCCCCTGGATTCCACGGGGCTCATTTTTTGATGCACGTTCGCCAATATGTGACATACGGTTACTAGGTCTAAAGTACCTTTTTGTCTTCTTTTTAGTATTCTTGTATATAGTTCAAATTATAGACAATATCGAAAACGCTTACATTTAATTGGTATGACCAATATTAGTATAATAAATGGATAATAACGAATAAAAAATGGATAGCTTTTCCTTTCGTACCGTTTCTATAATGTAGCTATCTTGATTACCGAGGAGGTCCACCGATGCATGACGTCACGCAAGCCACGCGTACGGAAAGTACACGTTCTGCCGAATCAATCGTCGAAAGTGCCACATTCCACCAACTGATGCGAGAAAAAAACCGTTTCATTCTTCCGTCCATCATCTTTTCCCTTATCTTCTATTTCACGCTCCCCATCTCTACGAGCTATTTCACGTTCCTCAACATCCCTGCGGCTGGGGATATCACTTGGGCCTGGGTCCTTGCTTTCGCCCAGTTCTTCATGACGTGGACGTTTTGCGTTTTGTATAGCCGCCGTGCTCGTCGCTTTGACAAGTTCGTCGAGAAAATCAAGCAAGAGGAGGACGGACGATGAACTGGACAGCCATTCTCTTGTTCCTCGCCATTGTCGGCTTGACGCTCGTGATCACGTTCTTCGCCGCCCGCAAGACGAAGACGGCGAGTGACTTCTATACGGCCAACGGCGGCTTGACCGGTTTTCAAAACGGGCTCGCCATTGCCGGGGACTACATGTCGGCCGCCTCATTCCTCGGCATCGCCGGGATGATCGCACTCGCCGGATTTGACGGTTTCTTTTATTCGATCGGTTTCCTCGTCGCTTATCTGGTCGTCTTATACCTCGTCGCCGAACCGCTTCGTAACCTCGGCAAGTACACGATGGCCGACATGATCGCTGCCCGATTCAACAAGCCGCGCGTCCGCGGGGTCGCAGCGATGAACGCGATCGTCATTTCGATTTTCTACATGATTGCCCAGCTCGTTGGCGCCGGTGCGCTCATCGAGCTCCTGCTCGGCATCCCTTACACGACGAGTGTCGTCGTTGTCGGCTTGTTGATGACCGTTTACGTCGTCTTCGGCGGCATGACGGCGACGTCTTGGGTCCAGATTACGAAAGCGGTGCTCTTGATGATCGGGACGGCGATCATCTCGTTTCTCGTGTTCGCGAGATTTGATTTCTCAGTGCTCAACATGTTCTCCGAAGTCAGCAAAGCGACACCGCTCGGGGAAAGCTTCTTGAATCCGGGTAACAAATTCAAACTTCCGCTCGATACGATCTCGTTGAACTTGGCGCTCGTCCTCGGGACGGCCGGGCTGCCGCATATTCTCATCCGTTTCTTCACGGTCAAGGACGCACCGACCGCGCGTCAATCCGTCGTCTACGCGACTTGGATCATCGGAGCGTTTTACATCCTCACGATCTTCCTCGGTTTCGGCGCTGCCGCCTTCGTCGGGTCAGACGCCATCATCGCGGCGAACCCAGCTGGTAACATGGCCGCACCGCTCCTCGCGCAAGTACTCGGCGGCGACTTATTGTTTGCCTTCGTGGCAGCGATCGCATTCGCGACGATTCTTGCCGTCGTCGCCGGACTCGTCTTGTCGGCGGCATCGGCTTTTGCCCACGACTTTTACGGGCACATCGTCAGAAAAGGTGAAGCGACGGAGAAAGAACAAGTCTTGGCCGCACGGATCGCCTCGATCGCCGTCGCGATCGTCTCGATGGGACTCGCTTTCTTCGCCCAATCGATGAACGTCGCGTTTCTCGTCTCGCTCGCTTTCGCGGTCGCGGCGAGCGCGAACTTGCCGGTCATTTTGTTCACGATCTACTGGCGACGCTTCAATACGGGCGGAGCCATCTTCGGGATGGTCGTCGGGTTGTTCTCGTCGCTCTTCCTCGTCGCAATCAGTCCGAACCTATGGGCACCGGACGGCTCAGCCATCTTCGTCGGCGCAGCGTTGTTCCCGCTGACGAACCCGGGCATCGTGTCGATCCCGCTCGGTTTCCTTGCTGCCATCGTCGGGACATATTTGACGAAGTCGGACGAGGCCGTCGGAAACTTCGAACGGATTCTTGTGAAAGCGAACACCGGGATCGATGCCAAGACCGAAGTCGCCATGGCCAAACGCTCAAACTGAAAACAACGGCGTACCTCGAGCGAGGTACGCCGTTGTTTATGTCGTCGCGATGCGCTTATATTTTTGATACATGGCGATCCGCCATGGCACAATCATGCCCCAAGCGATCAAATAGAACAAGCCGCCCGTCGCGAAAATGTTGACCTCATCGCCGAGGAACGCTTTCATGACCGTCCGGATCGCGAGTAAGGCGAAGACGACGATGAAAAACGCTTTCGATCGGGATAAATAAACCTCACCATCACGTTTTTCAAAATTGGACGTCTTGATCAAAAAGATACTAAAAATCAAGCCTACAACAAGCGCCTCACCGACTTCGAGCCAAGTCAGACGAAAAGCCGGCACTACAAATTGAAGCATGCCCGTCGACATCGCGAGCGGTGGAATCAAGATTTTTTTCGCATTCGTCGGTCGGGCCGATGCCTTCACGCGAACGAAACTCGCGATGACCCCCATCAGCAATGCGACGAGAGTCGATCCCCAAAATATCGACATATGGTCAGCCCCTTTAGAATCCGGTGAATCCCACTAATTCGCTCATCCAGGCAGCGAAGCGGTTCATTCCATCAAAATATAATACGACTCCGAAAGCCATCATCAAATAGCCTCCGAACTTTGTTACTTTCGCGCTGTTGCGCGCCAAATATTTGATTTTGCCGACGAAACCGGCCATGACGAGAAATGGGATCGAGAACCCGATGACGTAAGCGAGCATATACCCCATGCCTTGGCTCGGGTTAGACGCAGCCAGTGCGATCACCCCGGCGAGAATCGGTCCTGTGCACGGCGTCCATCCGGCTGCGAACCCGATTCCGATCAACACGGTCCCGAAATACCCGCTCTTCCGTTCTCCAAGTGCGAGTTTCTTTTCGCGCATCATGAAGCGCGGTTGCCATAGCCCCGCTAAAAAGACCCCGAACACAAAAATAAGGATTGCCCCGAACATGCGTAGACTATCTTTAAATTGAATGAAGAAGTCGGCGATCAACGAAGTCGATAACCCGAGGACGAGAAAGACGATCGAGAATCCGAATAAGAATGAGAACGTATGAAACCAAGCCGTCCGTTGCCGGAGCCCTTCGCTTTTCAAGTCAGAGACAGATACCCCTGTGATATACGACAAAAAGACCGGATAGAGCGGCAGCGTACACGGTGATAAAAAAGACAAGACGCCCGCCCCAAAAGCGAGCCATAAAGTGACTTCCATGCGTTTTTCCACCTTTCAGCCCCATTATAGCGAAAACCATTTCAAAATGCTCGCATCTTTTCTCCGTCCACTCCGTCCGATTTTGTAATTATTGAAATGGAAATGTAACTTGTGATGTGTAGTGTTGAATGCTAAGATTTGGATATTCTACTTTATCAGGTTCTATTTTAATACGATGGGGGAAATACCGTGGCGGTCATCACAGCTGAAACCTTACACTATGCCATTGAACGAAAACGCGATGAACTGTATGAAATCGCCTCGCAGTACAGTTGGACGTCTCCAGAAGTGATTCATGTCAGCCAAGAGCTAGACACGTTAATCACGTCTCACGTCCTTTCCAAACACCTAGCAGACAACTTAAATTAATCATCAACTCCAGCTCGTCACTTTCTAGTGGCGAGCTTTTTCCATGGAAAAAGGACACCCCCACGGGTGTCCTTTGTAAATTATGACATCAGACGTTGTCCTGACTGTAACTCGTACATTTTTTTGTACAATCCATCATGCTTCAATAAGGCCTGATGATTGCCCCGTTCGACGATTTCGCCGCGATGTAAGACAAGAATCAAGTCGGCATCCTGAATCGTCGACAAGCGGTGGGCGATCGCGATCGTCGTTCGTCCACGACGCATCCGGTCGAGCGCGAACTGCACCCGCTCCTCTGTCTCCGTATCGATCGAGCTCGTCGCCTCGTCCAAAATCAGTATTTTCGGATCACGGGCGACCGTTCGGGCGAAGGCGAGCAGTTGCCGTTCCCCGCTCGAGAACGTCGCCCCCCGTTCACCGACTGCGTGGCCATATCCCATCTCGAGTTTTTCGATGAACGTATTGGCTTGGACAAATTCCGCCGACTGGCGAACTTTATCGGAATTAACTGTCGGATTGAACAATTTTAAATTATCTTCGATCGTGCCGCTGAACAGGAACGGGTCTTGCAAGACGAGACCGATCTTATCGCGAAGTTCCACTTCCTCGAACTGTTCGAGCGGGTGTCCGTCGATGGTGATCTGTCCACCTTCGTACGGGTAAAACCGAGTGAGCAAGTTGATGATCGAACTTTTCCCGCTCCCCGTGTGACCGACGAGCGCGACCGTCTCACCCGGCTTGGCGACGAATGAGATGTTCTTCAAAACATCGACTTCCCCGTCATAACTGAACGTGACATCGTCAAACCGAACTTCTCCTGCCCCGATCGCTGCCTCGCCGGAAAGACTTTTTCCTGGCGCCGGTTCATCGGTGTCGAGCACTTTGAAGACGCGGTCTGCCGAGACGACCGCTTGTTGGAATTCACTCAGCCGTTGCATGATATCGAGCACGGGGCGGAAAATGCGCTCGATATAACTGATGAACGCATAGACGACCCCGACTTGAACTTGTTCCGTCATTGACAGGAAGCCATAGTAACCGAGCAAACCGATGATCGAGAACGCAAGCAATAGCTCGATGATCGGGCGGAGCAACATACTATCGAGCTTCAAGTTCTTGAACCGCGCTTCTTGATGCGCCTCGTTCGTCGCTTCGAACTGACGGACGAGACGCTCTTCTTGACGGAACTGTTGAACGATTCCCATCCCGTTGATCGACTCGCTCAACTGCGCGTTCAGTCGCGATAACAAATCACGGACTTGGGCAAAATATTTAGTCGAGTACCGGCGATACGCCCAAATGATGAGCCAAAACAACGGGAGGAGGACGAGCCCGATCGTGGCGAGCGTCGGCTCTAAAATGTACAGGAAGATGTACGTCCCGAGCAATTGAACGCCCGACTGGACGAACGTGCTCATCACGCCGACGTACAACTCTTTCACCGCTTCCGTGTCGTTCGTGATCCGGGAGACGAGCACACCCGCTGGCGTCCGGTCGAAATAGGCGAGACGCAGCCCCATCACATGACGGAAGATGTCCATTCGAATATTTTGGACGATTTTAAGGGCGATCTTCTGAAACGCAATCGATTGTAAATAGTCGAAGATGACGGCCGAGATGTGTAACACCATATAGACGACGAGCAGCGTGACGACCCAATTCGTCGGATAGACGCCCGGTGTCACGAACTCATCGATGAACACTTTGATTAAAAACGGTCCGGCAAGCTTCGCTCCCGTCGCAAGAAGCAAAAAGACGAAGGCGAGGCTGAGCGGCCGGCCGTATCGTTTCGTATAGGCCAATAACCGCTTGATGACCGCCCATTCTTGAATATCATGCTTCATGGTGGCCCCCTCCTTCCACGATCGCCTCAAGTTGTTGGCGGTCGTACGTTTCTTTGTACCAGCCCGGTTCTCGAATGAGATCGTTGTGTCGGCCCCGCTGAATGACTTGGCCATCAGCGAGTACGAGAATCTCATCGGCATGCTCCACTGCCGACAGACGGTGGGCGACGATCAATCGAGATTGCTCCGGATTGCCGACACGGAAATGTTCGATGATAGCTTCTTCCGTCTTCGCATCGACGGCGGACAACGCGTCATCAAGGATCAAGAGATCGGCCTCGATCATGAGCGCCCGGGCAATCGAGATACGTTGCTTCTGTCCCCCCGAGAGTGTCACGCCGCGTTCACCGACGAGCGTGGCATACCCTTCCGGCAGCCGCATGATATCGTCATGCACTTCGGCGATCTTGGCAGCCGCCATGATCTCATCCATTTTTGCTTCCGGTTTTCCGAAGGCGATATTGCTCGCAATCGAATCCGAGAACAGGAAGTGGTCTTGCGGGACGAGGGCGACTTTATCTAGTAGAAGTGATTTTTTGACTTGACGAACATTGACGCCGCCGATTTTAATTTTACCGTCGGTCACGTCATATTCCCGGGTCAACAATCGAACGATCGTCGTCTTACCAGAACCGGTCCGACCGACAATCCCGAGTGTCTTGCCGCGCTCGATCCGGAATGTGACATCACGCAGCACGGTCGTATCGTCATAACGGAACGAACCGATATCCGCCTCGAGCTCGGAATGATCCAGTTTCGTCGCCGCCATCGGATCGTCTTGGATCTCTGGCTTGATGGCGAGCATGCGCTCGATCCGGTCGTACGAAGCACGACCACGTTCGACGATATTGAACAACCAACCGAAAGCGAGCATCGGCCAAGTGAGCAGACTAAGATAAGCAGTAAAACTGACGATTTGACCGATCGTGAGCTCGCCTTGTTCGATCAAATAGGCCCCGTAGCCGATCGACAATATGTAAGATAATCCGACGATCCCGAAGATTGTCGGGTCGTACAAGGCGTCAATTTTAGCGACGCGGACGTTTTTTGCCATGACTTCATCTGACAACTTCTCGAACGATTCGACGTCGTGGTCGACTTCCCCGGTCGATTTCAAGACGCGAATCCCACTCACGCTCTCCTGAACCTTGTCATTCAATTCGGAAAATGCCGCTTGAGCGACACCGAACCTGCTATGGAGCATCTTTCCATATCGTGTCGTCAAAATAACCATGATCGGCAGCGGCAGTAAAGCGACGACCGTCAGCTTCCAGCTGATCGTCGTCACCATCGTGATGATGACGAACGTACCCATCGTCACACTGTCGACGAGCGTCAAAATACCCGCCCCCGCCGTCGTCGAGACAGCCTGGACATCGTTCGTCGCGTGCGCCATCAAATCGCCGACACGCGACTTTTTATAAAACCGTTGATCCAAATCCGTGAAGTGACGATATAGTTGGCTCCGGAGCAGGCGTCCGAGCCGGATCGAGGCCCCGAAAATGAAATAGCGCCAAAAAAAGCGCGCCACATAGTTTCCGATCCCGACAGCCGCAAGCCCGCCTAGCAGCATCCACAGCAAGTCCGCTTCGAGCGAACCTTGGTTCATCCCATCGATGACTCGGCCGATGATGCGCGGCGGTATGAGCTCGAGTGCGGCGACAAACATGAGCAAGACGATACCGACTGCATACGTCCGCCATTCGAGCCTGAAGAACCAAGCTAATTGTTTAAATACACGAATCTGAAACGCCCCCTATATCTTGAAATAAGACTATTCATTTATGGTAGCGAAAGTTTGTTCGATTGTCGAACAAAAGATGAATAAAAAAAAGCACTTCGCGGGTGCGAAGTGCTTCGGTGACTCATTATGATTTTTTTTCGTTCTTCGCTTGAACGTTCATGGCACGCATCACTTGGTTGACTTTTTTCTGTGACGGTTTTTGACCCATCTGCATCATTAACGTACGAATCATGTCTTCGTTGATTGGTGGGTTCTGTTCAAGGTAGTTCATCATGTATTTACGAGCGATGAAGAATCCGATCGCGATACCCCCGATGAGTGCTGCCACGACAAGAAGAATCCAAAATAATGTACTCAAGGTTTTACCTCCTCTACCATATGAAACATCGTTTTTTACTATACACTATATTACGCTAATTCGCTAGTCGTCAGAAAAAAAAGTGATGACCTAGACATTGCTAGGCCATCACACGTTTTTAATGACAATTATAGTGATTTGACAGCGTCGATGACATTCTCGACAGACATGCCGTACTCTTTCATGAGGAGGTCCCCAGGAGCCGAGGCACCGAACTTGTCGATTCCAAGCACTTTACCGCCGAATCCGACGTACTTGTACCATCCGAGCGTCGCACCCGCTTCAAGCGAGACGCGCTTCGTGATCGACGAAGGAAGAACTGATTCTTTGTACTCTGCCGATTGGGCTTCGAACAGTTCCCATGACGGCATTGAGACGACAGCAGCGTTCACGCCTTCAGAAGCGAGTTGTTCACGTGCTTCGACGAGGACGTGGACTTCTGAGCCTGTACCGAGAAGAAGGACGTCCGCTTCGCTCGAGTCACCTGCGACGACATAGGCACCTTTTGCCGCGTCTTCGACAGATGTTCCTGCGAGTTCTGGCAACGCTTGACGCGTCAAGACGAGAAGTGACGGAGCTGACGTCGTCGTGATCGCTTGTTTCCAAGCGGCGATCGTCTCTTTTCCGTCTGCCGGACGGAGAACTGACAAGTTCGGCATCGCCCGGAAGCTCATCAAGTGCTCGACCGGTTCGTGCGTCGGACCGTCTTCACCGACTGCGATCGAGTCATGCGTCAAGACGAATGTCGACGGGATTCCCATGAGTGCAGCGAGACGGACCGCTGGGCGGAGGTAATCCGAGAAGACGAAGAACGTTGCGCCATAAGGAAGTACGCCACCGTGAAGCGCCATCCCGTTGACAGCTGCCGCCATTGCGAATTCACGGACACCGAACCAGATGTTACGGCCGGCCGGATCTTCGTCGAAGTCAGCAGCGCCTTTAATCATCGTGTTGTTCGAGCCGGCGAGGTCAGCCGATCCCCCGAACAATGTCGGTACCGCTTTTGCGATCGCGTTCAAGACTTCTCCGCTCGTTTGGCGCGTCGCTTTTTTCGACCCGATTTCAAACGTCGGCAACTCGCTATCCCAACCTTCAGGAAGTTCGTTGTTCATCGCACGTTCGAACTGAGCACCGAGCTCAGGATGAGCCGATTTGTAGGCTGCGACGAGTTCGTTCCAATCCGACTCAGCTTTAGCGCCAGGCTCAACGACTTTATCGTTGAACAAGTCGTACACTTCGTTCGGGACGTAGAACGTCTCGCCTTCCCATTTATAGAACTGTTTCGTGAGTTCGATCTCTGCTTCTCCAAGTGGAGCGCCGTGTGATGCTGATTTACCTGATTTATTCGGTGAACCGAAACCGATGACGGTCTTCACTTCAATCATCGTCGGTTTCGACGTCTCAGCTTTCGCCTCGTCGATCGCTTTGGCGATCGTATCGATGTCCGTTCCATCCTCGACGCGAATGACTTGCCATCCGTAAGCGTTGAACCGATCTTCTACGCTTTCCGAGAACGACTTATGAAGGTCGCCATCAAGCGAGATGTCGTTTGAATCATACAAGACGACGAGTTTCCCGAGTTTCAAGTGACCGGCGAGCGAGGCAGCCTCGGCCGACACACCTTCCATCAAGTCACCGTCTCCACAGATCCCGAACGTATAGTGGTCGACCACGTTGAACTCATCGCGGTTGTATGTTGCTTCCAAATGTTTTTCAGCCATCGCCATACCTACAGCCATCGCAATCCCTTGGCCGAGTGGTCCCGTCGTTGCGTCTACACCTGCAGTGTGACGATACTCAGGGTGTCCTGGCGTCTTCGAGTCCATTTGACGGAACGACTTGATGTCGTCGAGTGAAAGGTCATAACCAGACAAGTGAAGCAGCGAGTACAATAGCATCGAACCGTGTCCCGCTGAAAGGACGAACCGATCGCGGTTGAACCAGTTCGGGTTTTTCGGGTTGTGACGCATTTTGTCTGTCCAAAGCGTGAACGCCATCGGGGCCGCACCCATCGGCATACCTGGGTGACCTGAGTTCGCTTGTTGGACAGCATCAATCGAGAGCGTCCGAACCGAGTTAATCGCTAATAATTCTTTAGTAGTTGTTTCCACTAATTTCATCCTCTCTGTTGTTAAGAAAGTTTCTACCCGTCATATTTTAGCACACTCAATCGTGTGTCACAACTAATTAAATAGTATGTCACATTGATTGGAATCGTTTACTTCCATACGTCTGTTTTCGAGGGAATGGTCGAACCTTATCGAGCTTCGTGTATAACAAACATGCACATCCTATACGAAATAGGATGTGCATTCGAGTTCATTCAGAACGGTGTCGGTTCTGTTCGTCTTTTAGTTTTTCTGGTGTCACGTCGTTGCCTTCCGGATCGACGACTTTCATGCCCATCATCTGGGATTTGAACGATTGACGGAACGCTTTTAAATATTGTTGACGTAACGCTTGTTGCTCGTCCATCTCTTGTTGTGACAAGCCGTCTGTCTTTGCCTTGTTGGCGAGGAAGTTAATCCGCTCCAATTGTTCGGGTGCTAACATGAGGTTCGCCCCCTCTCTACTGAATTTGTAGTTCTACTGTACAAAATCAGGGCGTAGGAATCAAGTTTCTGGCACTGCCACATGTTCCAAATAGCGACGGTTCACAGTCGCTTTCGAGACTTCGTAGCCGAATCCACGGAGCGTGGCCGCGATTTCGGCGAAAGTGAGCCCCCGCTCCCGGAGTTGGACGATCTCCTCGATCGGCACTTCAATCCGGCTCCGTCCCCCTTGGTCATGGTGCTGAATGTTGCGTTGCGGGTTGAACCCATTCGCGACCGCACGGCGCATGCCGCGCGATATCTTGGCGTTATGAATCTTCCGTTGATACTCCTCGACGACGCTGACAATCTCAAGCACCATCTTCTCGGCGTCGGAGACGACGTATTCATCGGACGACTGCATCGTCAACAGCCGGACGTTATGCTTCATGAGCGTATGCAAGATGGCGATTTTTGCATTCCCCCGGCCGAGGCGACTGTCATCGCTCACGAGCACGGCATCGAGCTTTGACGCCGACACATGCTCTAACAAATCGAGCAGACCCGTCCGATTGACCTCAAATCCGCTCTCTTGTTCGGTGATCACATCGATCACTTCCGCATCGAGACGTTTGGCCATCTGTAACAATTCTGCTTCTTGCCTCGTGAGCGAGGTTTCCTGAGTTGACTTGTTCGTCGATACGCGACAATAAATGACGACTCGCATCTCGTCACTTCCTTTCTTTCCAGTCATCCTCTTACGATACACAGGATGAGCGGGTGTTCGCAATCCAAATCGATCATTCAGCAGCGAACCAAGTCGTTTTCCGCTCTTCTTTTTCCGCACGTTCCGCTAACAGCTGGGCTTCGAGCGTTTCTGCTTCGTTGAACGCAACTTCTTGTTCGATACTTCTTTCGACCGTCATCACTTTCGGCTCCACAGTCCCGCCTTGGCGAAACTCGCCGACTAAGTAAAAGGCGAACATCCCGAGCACTACCATTCCGACCAATATGAATCCATTGACTGTATCTTTCATTTGAACCGCCTCCAAATATAAGAATATGCGTTCTTAGGAACGTCTGTTCGTTTTATCTGTCCTTATCATAAAACAAGAACTTCTGTTCGGTCAAGAAAAAACGAACGAATGTTTGTACGCTCATATGTTCTTGTGTTAAAATAAATCCATAAAGAATAGGATGCGTTCGCAGGTTATTCGACATAAACGAGGTGAAATCCATTGAAAAAAATGTCAGCAAGACAGCAACAGATTCTTGATTTTATAAAAGCTGAAGTTCGGACGAAAGGTTATCCGCCGTCAGTCCGAGAAATTGGTGAAGCCGTCGGTCTCGCATCGAGCTCGACCGTGCACGGTCACTTGGACCGTCTTGAAAAACGTGGATTGATTCGGCGCGATAAGACAAAACCGCGTGCGCTCGAAGTGTTGAGCGAGGATTCTCCGTCCATCGAGGAGCGTGAGACGGTCATGTACGTCCCGGTTATCGGGAAAGTTACGGCCGGAACACCGATCACGGCGATCGAGAACGTGGAAGAACACTTCCCGCTCCCGGCCCATATCGTCGGTTCGGATAACGTGTATATGCTCTCCGTCTCTGGCGATTCGATGATCAACGCCGGAATCCTCGACGGAGACCGCGTACTCGTCAGACAACAGAACACGGCAGACAATGGAGAGATTGTCGTCGCGATGACGGACGAGGGTGAGGCGACCGTCAAACGGATCTACAAAGAGGCGTCGAAAGTCCGACTCCAGCCGGAGAACGATGAACTTGAGGCGATGTATTTCGATAACGTATCCATTTTAGGGAAGGTCATCGGTGTATACCGGACGATCCATTAATGGCTAGCGGCAAGACACATACGCGTACGAACCTCGTGGCAATCGGTGCTTTAGCGATTGCCACGCCTTTTATTGATGTCGATATCCCGACTACCCTTTTCCTCGGTGCGCTTATCGGGACGTTTTGGCTCTCCCCGGACCTCGATTTGAAATCGGATGCATACTATCGGTGGGGACCGCTGCGTGGCTTTTGGCTCCCTTACGTGAAGCTGATGCCGCACCGGTCTCCGCTGTCGCACTTGCCGGTGTTGAGCGATCTCATTCGTGTCATCTACCTTGGCTTCCCGCTCGCGCTCATCCTTACGTTCACTTCGTATGAAGCGGTTGTGAAGACGTGGCTCGACTTGAACGGCATCCCGTTCTTCCTCGGTCTCGTGTTCGCGACGACGCTCCATACGGCACTCGACTATGCGTCCACATTTTTCAAACGTGCGTTCTAATCGCAAAACAAGCGACCACTCAATTGCGAGTGGTCGCTTGTTTTGACTAAAAAAACGCCCGATCCAAGAAACTGGATCGAGCGTTTTTTCAAGTTCATTCGACTTAGTAGAGCGTCATGTACTGATCGCGTTCCCACTCCGTCACTTGCGTGCGGAACATGTCCCACTCGATCTCTTTCAACTCGAGGAAGTGTTCGCCGATGTGGTCACCGAGCGAATCCATGACGATTTTGTCGGCGCGGAGTACTTCGAGTGCGTCGAAGAGTGTCGCCGGAAGATCGTCGATGCCGTTCGCAACACGCTCTGGCTTGTCCATCACGTAGATGTTGCTGTCGATCGGTTTCGGTGCTTTCAAGTCTTTCTCGATGCCGTCAAGACCAGAAGCTAAGAGGGCCGAGAGCGCGAGGTACGGGTTCGCCGCCGGGTCGACCGAACGTACTTCGATACGTGTCGAGAGGCCACGGGCAGCCGGTACACGGACGAGCGGTGAACGGTTACGGGCGCTCCATGCGACGTAGCATGGTGCTTCGTATCCAGGCACGAGACGCTTGTACGAGTTGACCGTTGGGTTACAGATCGCCGTGAACGCACGTGCATGCTCGAGGATACCAGCTGTGAAGGCACGTGCCGTATCCGAGAGCTCCATGTCACCGTTCGGGTCGTAGAACACGTTCGTGTCGCCTTTAAAGAGTGACATGTTCGCATGCATCCCTGAACCGTTGACACCGAAGAGTGGTTTCGGCATGAACGTCGCGTGAAGGCCATACTTCGCCGCGATCGTCTTGACGACGAGTTTGAACGTTTGGATGTTGTCGGCAGTCGTTACCGCATCCGCGTATTTGAAGTCGATTTCATGCTGTCCTGGTGCGACTTCGTGGTGTGACGCTTCGATCTCGAAGCCCATGTTTTCGAGCTCGATAACGATTTCTTTACGGCAGTTCTCGCCTGAATCGACCGGTGCCAAGTCGAAGTAACCGCCTTGGTCGTTCAATTCGAGTGTCGGCTGTCCGTTCAAGTCTTTCTTGAAGAGGAAGAATTCTGGCTCTGGTCCGACGTTGAACGCTGAGAAGCCGAGCTTTTGCATGTGCTCGAGGTTGCGTTTCAAAATGCCGCGCGGGTCACCGCTGAACGGTGTGCCGTCCGGATTATAAATATCACAAATTAAGCGAGCGACTTTACCGCTGCCGTCTGTCCATGGGAAGACAACCCACGTGTTAAGGTCTGGATAGAGGTACATGTCTGATTCCTCGATGCGTACGAACCCTTCGATTGAAGAGCCATCGAACATCATCTTGTTATCAAGTGCTTTGTCCAATTGGCTGATTGGCACCTCGACGTTTTTAATCGTACCGAGGATATCCGTGAATTGAAGACGAATAAAGCGTACGTCCTCTTCTTGTGCGATCCGTTTGATGTCTTCTTTTGTGAACGTTTTTCTGGCCATGGTAAAAGTCCCCTCTCACATTGTGTAATGGTTTGTGTACTGGCGTCATCGATAAAAACGTGACAACTCTCCTTGGATGAGCGACGTTTTATTGAAACGACCAGCTTCTTGAAGCTGTGTTTTCAATAATTGATGTAACTCTTTCTCGGAAATCTTTGGCGGTTCGCTTGGCGGAGCCGCAGAAGCAGATTGTTCTGTCTCTTTGGCACCGTCGTTGTCGAGCATATGGCGAATCGCCGCCAAGTTGAAGCCTTGGTCAATGAAATCTTTGATTGCGAGCAAACGTTCGACATCATTAAAGGAATAAAGTCGTCGTTTCGATTCCGTCCGACTAGGCGAAACCAGACCCTGTTCTTCGTAATATCGAATCTGCCTGCCTGTCAGTTGCGTCAGATCTTGGACGATCCCAATCGGAAACAACGGGTTGGAGCGACGAAATTGATCGGCCATCCCTTACCCCTCCTTTTCTGTCTCACAATGTGAGAATAATACATGACAACTTTCCTGTCAATAGATGTTAAGAAAGTTAACATGACATTTCGGTTACAACGTTTGAGTTGAATTTTCACGGTCAAATGTGACGAGCCCTTTCGTCCGCAATTGGCTCAAGGCGAGCATTAACGCGACTTTCACGTGTGCATAGGTCAAGCCACCTTGGACGTATGCCGTGTACGGCGCCCGGAGTGGTCCGTCCGCTGAAAGTTCGATCGACGAGCCTTGGATGAACGTCCCGGCCGCCATGATGACGTCGTCCTCATAGCCTGGCATATAGGCCGGCACCGGCAGCGCGTGGGCGTTGACCGGGGACGCCATCTGGATGCTCTGACAGAACGCGATCATCTTGTCGCGGTCGCGGAACGTGACCGATTGAATCAAATCGGTCCGCTGTGACGTATAATGCGGATCGGTCTCAAAGCCGAGCAAGCCGAGCAGGCTCGCCGTCAAATGGGCCCCTTTCAACGCTTGGGCGACCGTGTGCGGCGCCATATAAAAGCCTTGATACATCTCCTGCAGCGAATAGAGCGACGGACCGGCCTCGCTGCCGATGCCTGGCGTCGTCATCCGGAACGAGCATCGTTCGATCAATGCTTTCGTCCCGGCGATATAGCCACCCGTCTTCGCCAAGCCACCGCCCGGGTTTTTAATGAGCGAACCGGCCATGAGGTCGGCTCCGACATGTGTCGGCTCAATCGTCTCGACAAATTCGCCGTAGCAGTTGTCGACGAAGACGAACACGTGCGGGTGCGCTGCTTTGATCGCCGCGATCGCCTCGCCGATTTCACGCACCGGGATGCTGCGTCGATTGGCGTACCCTTTCGAACGTTGGATGCCGACGAGCTTCGTCTCGGGGCGGATCCGTTCGATCGCAGTCGCGACATCGATTTGATCGTCTTTCAACTCGACCGTATCGTAGCCGACACCGAGTTCTTTCAATGAACCGCGGCCGTCGCCACGGATGCCGACGATCTCTTCGAGCGTATCGTACGGTTTACCCGTGATATACAAGAGTTCATCTCCCGGTAACAACACACCGAACAAGGCAATCCCGATCGCGTGTGTCCCCGAGATGATTTGCGGACGACAGAGGGCGAGTTCGGCCCCGAACACGTCCGCATAGATCGACTCGAGCGTGTCGCGCCCGATATCGTCATAGCCGTACCCGGTCGTCGGATTGAAATGAAAGTCCGACACTTTATGCTTCTTGAACGATTCGAGGACACGGTATTGGTTGAACTCCGCCGTTTCCTCGATCGCTTCAAAATAAGGTTTCACCCGTTGTTCCGCTTGCTTGACGAACGGGGCGAGTTCATCGTAATGCTCAATCTTTTCTTGCCACATCATTCACACCTCAAATGGTTTCAGCGTCGCATATAGACGCGTGTCTTCTCTCATATAACCGACAAGTTCGACCGAGCCGTCGTCAAGGAAGTTCTCCTCGAGCCGGTACATCGAATCTTTGGCCGGATGGTAATGTTCGAACGAGCTGACCGGCAAGACGACGTGCACTTTCGTCAACACGTCCGAAATCTTGTCCTCGATCGCGCCGATGAGCGTCTCGATATCGGCCGAGTCGAGCGCCGAGATGACGAGCGGTCCACCGACGAAGTCAGCCGTCAAGCGATCTTTCTTGTTGTACACTTCGAGCTGCGGCAACTCACTCGCGCCGAGATCGGACAAGACCGAATTGGTCGTATCGATCTGGTTCATGTAGTGCGGGTTCGACGCGTCGATGACATGAAGCACGAGGTCGGCTCCGAGCACTTCTTCAAGCGTCGAGCGGAACGCGGCGACGAGTTTCGTCGGCAAGTCGCGGATGAACCCGACCGTATCGGTGATCAATACTTTCCCACCGCGCGGCAGTTCGAGCTCACGCGTGAGCGGGTCGAGCGTCGCGAACAGTTCATCCTGTTCATACGTGTCGGCATCGGTCAGACGGTTGAAGATGGTCGACTTGCCGGCGTTCGTGTAACCGACGAGCGCGACTTGGAACACACGGTTCTCTTTCCGGCGCACACGGTAGCGGTCACGGTGCGCGACCGTGCCTTCGAGTTGCTTCTTGATCTCATCGATGCGGCGCTTAATGTGACGGCGGTCACTTTCAAGTTTCGTCTCACCCGGTCCACGCGTCCCGATCCCGCCTCCGAGTCGTGACAACTGTGTGCCTTGCCCGATCAGGCGTGGGAGCAAGTAGTTCATCTGGGCGAGCTCGACTTGGAGCTTCCCTTCTTTCGACTGGGCCCGTCCGGCGAAGATGTCCAAGATGAGTTGCGTCCGGTCGATCAATTTCATCTCGTCCGGGTCGTTCAACGAGATCCGAATGTTTTTCGATTGGGCCGGTGACAGCTCAGCGTTGAAGATGACGATATCCGGCTCAAACTGTTCGATGAGCACGGCGAGCTCCTCGACTTTCCCTTTCCCGATAAACGTCCGGCGGTCGACTTGTTGCCGTTTCTGGTCGAGCCTTGCGACGACCTCACCTTTTGCTGTATCGACCAATTCGACGAGTTCACCCATCGATTGTTCATATGTCCAATCGTCGACGGTCGGTAGCTGACACCCGACGATAATCACTTTCTCTCGTTCCATATACATCCCTCATTCCTAATAAGTCTCATCCTCCATCTTACCACGAATCCATGAATGGAGAACGTCCGTTTGTGGTACGATATGAAGAGAAGGAGGGACGTCCCATGACGAAACGCAGAAAAGAGTACTCGCTCCCCGAGTATATCGAAACGTATTTATATCATCTCGGTGCGAGCGGCCGCCAGCCATCGACGCTGAAACGCTATCGCTACGACTTGATCGACGTGCACAAATACTTCAGCGACCATAACGTCGAACTCGTCACCCCCGAGGAATGGCTCGCCGTCCCGCTCGAGTCATGGAAGACGTTCATCAACGATTTTTTGATCGAAGAGAAACAGTACCAACAGGCGACGGTCGCCCGCATCGTCACCGTCATCAACAGCTTGACCCAGTTTTTGAACCCGCTCCGCAAAAAGATGCTCGCCTATTCGCAACCGGCGCACACGCTCACCATCGACCAGATCGCGTTACAGTCCGAGTTCGACAAGCTCGTCCGGACGATCCGGTCGCCGCGGGGATTGAGCGAGAACCAGCTTCAGGCTCATCCCTATCTCGTCAACCGCAACGCGCTCATCGTCACACTGTTCTACAAATACGGTTTGCGCGTTCATCATATCATCCGTCTGAAAATGAACGACCTACACTTGGCGAGCTACGAGTTCGACGTCTATGACCGGCTCGGTAACAAGTTCACGCTGAAGCTGACGCCTGAAGACCAATCGCTCCTCATGAACTATCTCGCCGACATCCCGACGCCGGTGCGCCCGCGCTGGTACTCGGAAGATCCCGTCTTCGTCTCGTTCGACTTTGCCCGGATGACGTTCCGCTGGGTGTACGCCAAAAACCAGCCGAAACAGCTGACGATCGTCATGATCACGAAGATGATGCGGCAGTTGAACGAGCGCAGCGGCGTCACCCGCTCGGTCACCCCGTCGATGCTCCGGAACGCCCATGTCTTGAAGACGTATGCGACCGACATGACCTCTCTCGAGCGGATGAACGTGACGTGCATGCATAAAGAGTCGTCGCTCCGCCGTTATGAACAGGCGTATGCCGAGTTCGGTGCCGAGCTGTTCGGTGAAAATGTGACGAACTAAAACCCGCCCTTTTCCGAGGACGGGTTTTGCTTTGTCGATCAATGGGCCCATTCATCTTCTAGTAACCCGTAGACGACATGGTCAACGTACCGGTCGTACAGCCATTCGGCGTCTCGAAGCACGCCTTCTTGTTTGAAGCCGAGCCGTTCCGGCAGCGCCCGGCTCTTCACGTTCCCGGTCGCGACCCGGATCTCGAATTTATGGAAGCTTGCTGAACATCTAATATATCGAAATTCAATCTAAATTCCCCCTTTTAATCAATGGTTTGATCAATCGACGACGAAGGATGGATTATACTAAAGGAAACCTCTGAATGGAGTGATGATCCATGCCAATCTTTTCACAAGAAGAAACGAACGAGCTCCTGAGCATTCTTGAGAAGCGTTTCGCCGCCCACACGGCACGCCATCCCGACGTCGAATGGTCCGGCGTTTTGACAAGGCTCCAACAAGACGACAGCAAACTCGCATCGATCGCCGAGATGGAGCGGACCGGCGGCGAACCGGACGTCATCCGACTGCCGAACGGTGATCTCGCCTTCTGCGACTGTTCGCTGGAAAGTCCGAGCGGCCGACGCAGCCTTTGTTACGATGAGCAGGCGTTAGCGACGCGGAAGAAGAACAAACCGGACGGAAGCGCCGTCGCGTTGGCCGAAGAGATGGGGATTGAACTATTGGATGAGGTCACGTATCGTCATCTGCAGACGCTCGGCGCGTTCGACTTGAAGACATCGAGCTGGATTGCCACCCCGGGAGCGATTCGTCAAAAGGGCGGCGCCTTGTTCTGTGACCGCCGCTATGACCACATCTTCGTCTACCACAATGGTGCGGATTCCTATTACGCGGCCCGCGGGTTCCGCGGGATGTTCATTATTTGAGTAAGGCCAAGTGCCTTGCTCTTTTTATGTGAATAGCCACTTGAAGACGACCGGAATGTATTTGACGAAAAAGAGGCTCACGAAGAAGAGCGACGGTGCTTTCAACAACCAGATGTACCACGCATTCTCTTTACGCATCAAAATCAACACGATGCCATTAATCAAAGCGTTCTGTGTAACATGAGGTTCGTGCATCCATTTACTTACTAACGTCCCCCACCCTGGGAAGGAATCCAGTCCAAACGTCGACGTGAAGTCCAGCGATACGTCATACTTGATTCGGACGTACCACGCCATGGCATAAACTGATACGAAAAGTGAGGCCCAAATCGTCATCCCTAAAAACAAGAAAAAGTCTTTCCATGACTCCACGTCGATAGAGAACACGACGACCAAAATCCCGATCCCAATCACAACGTTAATAATGAACAGCGGTGAAATCGTCAGAATAGAGAATTCTTCCGCTGTCATAAACGACCCTAAAACTAAACTTGAATGTTGACCCATCAACGCATCCTCATCGCTTTCACGTGTGGCAACAACGTATCATATACTTCGATATACATGACGACTCCCAGACCGATGCCGATAAGTAGCAAGATTGCCCCCAAATGTTTTGTCGTCATAAATATAAGGACAACGTGAATCACAATCGTAGCGATGATGCCATCCACGCTCCCCGAATGATCCGTGATTGCTTTTCCCGGTTTAATCAATAGATAAATGCCCGCTGTCGAAAAAAGTACACCCACACAGGCGATTCCGATAACATCAATCCATAATGACATTCTTTGAACTCTTTAATTTTAAATTCGGTATTTGAAATAAAATTAAATTCTAAATTATTCTTTTTCAAATTTTAGAGTCTGCACCCTCAAATGTCTACCAAGATTTTCAAGACAAACCAGTATAACTTGTTCAAATAGGTCATCTCTTATTCCACGTTGATTAAGTTGACACGATATATTCATAGATTGAAGAGGATAGTATAGACGTTTTGACACATAAAAAAACTGCAGACGAATCGTCTGCAGTTTCAATCTTATGCGTGAAGCGTCACGTTCAATTCTTCGGCGACCGCCTTGAAGGCAGCGAGCGCGCGTTCGAGGTCGTCACGGGTATGTTCCGCCGTCACGATCGTCCGGATGCGGGCCTTGCCCTTCTCGACCGTCGGGAAGGCGATGCTTTGCGCGAACACGCCGTGGTCTTTCAACTTGTCCGAGAACGTGTGCGCGAGCGTCTCCTCACCGAGCATGACCGGTGTGATCGGCGTCGTCGCGTGGCCGATGTCAAAGCCGAGGTCACGGAGACCAGATTTGAAGAACTCCGTGTTCGCCCATAACTTGTCGAACAGTTCTTCTTCTTCTTTCATGACCCGGATCGCCTCACGGTTCGCCGCGACGACCGCTGGCGGGTGTGACGTCGAGAACAAGAACGGACGCCCTTTTTGGATCAAGAAGTCACGGACGTCGTTCGAACAGGCGACGTAGCCGCCGAGGACCCCGATCGCTTTCGACAACGTCCCGACTTGGAGGGCGACGCGGCCGTCGAGACCGAAGTGGTTGACCGTCCCGCGTCCATTCTGACCGAGGACGCCCGACGCGTGCGCGTCGTCGACCATGACCGCAGCATCATACTTCTCGGCGAGCTCGACGATCTCCGGGAGCGGTGCGATGTTGCCGTCCATCGAGAAGACGCCGTCCGTTACGACGAGCCGCGTCCGGTAGTCTTGCGTCTCTTTCAAGGCCGCCTCTAAGTCTTCAAGGTCGGTATGCTTGTAGATGCGACGGGCCGCTTTCGTCAGACGGATGCCGTCGATGATCGAGGCGTGGTTGAGCGCGTCACTGATGACGACGTCTTCCGGTCCGAGCAGCGCCGACAAGACGCCGAGGTTCGTCGCGAATCCCGATTGGAACACGAGTGCCGCTTCCGTATGCTTGAACTCGGCGAGTTCACGCTCGAACGCCTCGTGCATCTCGAACGTTCCGGCGATCGTCCGGACCGAGCCCGTCCCGGCTCCGAACGCTTCGACCGCTTCGATCGCGGCTTGTTTCAAACGGGGGTGGTTGGCGAGTCCGAGGTAGTTGTTCGACGACAGCTGGACGAGCGACTTGCCGTTGATTGTGACCTCGTTCCCTTGCGCCGATTCGAGCGGTACGAGCGAGCGGTACGTGCCCGCTTGTTTCATTTCATTGACTGCTTCTGTAATATGTTCAAATGCCATATCGATTCCCCCTGTTTATGGTAGTAAGACGACTTTCCCACATTTCCCGGCTCGCATGAGCTCAAAACCTTGCTCGAACTCCTCGAGCTTGAAGACGTGGGTGATGAT
Source organism: Exiguobacterium sp. SH5S4 (assembly GCF_004337045.1). Lineage (NCBI taxonomy): Bacteria > Bacillati > Bacillota > Bacilli > Caryophanales > Exiguobacterium > Exiguobacterium sp. SH5S4. The sequence goes on along the minus strand of NZ_SJUQ01000029.1, from coordinate 4,142 downwards.
CGGTTCGACGTTCAATTGGCCGGACGCGAGCATTGTCGACACTTGGCCCCACGTCTCGTACATTTTACGACCGGTGATGCCTTGGACCCGGATTCCTTTGAAGACGACGTCACGCGTCAAATCGAGCGCGACCGGTCGTGCCGGAAGTGACAAGACGTTGACGTCGCCGCCCGCCGTCACCATCTTGAACGCCTGGTCGATCGCGACCGGATGCCCGCTCATCTCACAGACGACGTCGATCCCGTCCCCGTCCGTCTCAGCCATGATCAGGTCGAGCGGATTTTGGTCCATGCTGTTGATGACGACGTCCGCTCCCATCTGTTCTGCAAGCTTCAACCGGTACGGATTGATGTCAATCGCATACACGCGGCTCGCACCGGCCGCCTTGGCGACGCCGACGGCCATGAGACCGATCGGGCCGCAGCCGACGATGGCGACAGATTGTGCCGTTACGTCACTTGCGAGCACGGTATGGACCGCGTTACCGAGCGGTTCTTGAATCGACGCGAGCTTCGACGGCATCGTCTCCGGGTTGACCCATAAGTTCTCTTCCGGCATGACGACATACTCGGCGAAACAGCCTTGGGTGTCGACCCCGATAATTTTCGTGTTTTTACAGATGTGATACTGACCACGCAAGCATTGTTTACACTGGTGGCAGACGATGTGTGTCTCGGCCGACACGGTCTGACCGACTTTGATGCGCTTCGCCCCTTCCCCGAGCGCCACGACTTCCCCTGAAAACTCATGCCCGAACACGTAAGGCGGTTTGACCCGGCTCTTCGCCCAGTCGTCCCATTCATAAATATGGACGTCGGTCCCGCAAATCGATGTCGCTTTCACTTTAATCAATACTTCACCGGCACCCGGTGTCGGAATCGGCACCTCGACCAGCTTTGCCCCAAATCCGGCCGTGTGTTTTTGAATCGCTTTCATCACAGGTGTCGTTGCTTCCTTCTCTGTCGTTGACACGAGCTGTTCCATCGAAAACGTCCCCCTCTTGTCTGTTTGTCGAACTTCACGTTCTCTTTCATCTTGTCATAAAATGACGAAACTGAGAAGATAGAACCTCATTTTTCAACAAAAAAGAGAAGCCATCCGCTCCGATGGCTTCTCTTCACAAGAATAGGACCTATGTCCCGACCGCACAAGCTCATCTAGGTTCGATGATGAGCTTGATGGCAGTTCGTTCTTCTCCGTCAATTAGAATATCCGTGAACGCTGGAATACAGATCAAATCAAGACCGCTCGGCGCGACGAAACCGCGGGCGATGGCGACAGCTTTGATGGATTGATTGAGCGCACCGGCGCCGATCGCTTGAATCTCACACGTTCCTTTTTCACGAAGAACGCCAGCTAATGCACCCGCAACGGAGTTGGGATTCGATTTTGCTGAAACTCTGAGTACGTCCATTCTTGTTTCCCCCTCGGGTAGGTTGTTCAATCAAACCAGACGGTCTGATCATCTAGGTGTATGCGTTCAATCTTGGTCGCTCGTTTCGACTGGTCGTCGATTGTGATTAAAACTCCATTAAGTTGTTCCCGTCCCTCGGCAACTTCAAACCGGACTGGGAGTTGTGTCACAAACTTTTTCAACACGACAGACGCGTCCATGCCGAGGACACCGTCGAGCGGACCTGTCATCCCGACATCAGTGATATACGCCGTCCCGTTTTTGAGCACGCGCTCATCGGCGGTTTGGACATGGGTATGCGTCCCGACGACGGCTTGGACACGACCGTCTAGGTGGTACCCCATCGCAATCTTCTCACTCGTCGCCTCGGCGTGCATATCGACGAAGATGGCATCGACGTCATCCCGAACCTCATCGACGAGGGCGTCGACTTTGCGGAACGGACAATCGAGCGACGGCAAGAACACCGTCCCCATGACGTTGATGACGGCAAGCTTCTTCCCGTTCTGCTTGAGCACCATCATGCCGACACCGGGCGTGCCGTCCGGATAGTTGGCCGGACGGACGATGCGCTCGGCGTCGTCGATCCAATCAAAGATTTCACGGTTGTCCCATGTATGGTTCCCCATCGTCACGCCGTGGAATCCAAGTTCGAGAAATTGTTGGTATATTTTTTTTGTGATACCGCGCCCGTTGGCTGCGTTCTCACCGTTGACGAGCATGAACGTCGGACTGTATTTGCTTTTCAAGCGCCCGATTTGTGCTGCCAAGATGTCACGACCCGGTTTCCCGACGACGTCACCGATAAATAAAATCTTCATAAATATTTCCTCCTTCAAAACAGAAAAAGCGGAGAATGTCTCCGCTTTTTACTTCGCATAATCGACGGCACGCGTTTCACGAATGACCGTCACTTTAATTTGTCCTGGATAATCCAGTTCATCTTCGATCCGTTTGCAAATATCGCGGGCCATCTTGTTCGCCACGACGTCGTCGACGACGTCTGGGCGGACGATGATGCGGACTTCGCGTCCTGCTTGGATCGCATATGATTTCTCGACACCTTCGAACGACTCACAAATTGACTCGAGGCGTTCTAAGCGGCGAATGTAACTCTCGAGCGTCTCTTGACGAGCGCCCGGCCGTGCCGCAGACAGCGCGTCTGCCGCTGCGACGAGAACAGCGATCGTCGATGTCGCTTCGACGTCTCCATGGTGCGAGGCGATCGAGTTGATGACGACCGGATGTTCTTTATACTTCGTGGCCAGCTCGACGCCAATTTCGACGTGGCTGCCCTCGACTTCATGGTCGATCGCTTTCCCGATATCGTGGAGGAGTCCCGCTCGCTTGGCGAGCGTCACGTCTTCCCCGAGCTCGGCGGCCATCATGCCGGCGAGGTGGGCCACTTCGACCGAATGGGCGAGTACGTTTTGACCGTAACTCGTCCGGTAACGCATGCGCCCGAGTGTTTTGATAAGGTCAGGATGTACCCCGTGGATACCAGCCTCGAACGTCGCTTCCTCACCGTATTCACGGATGCGCTCATCGACTTCGCGGCGTGACTTCTCGACCATCTCTTCGATCCGGGCCGGATGGATCCGTCCGTCTTGCACGAGTTTTTCGAGCGTCATCTTGGCGATCTCACGACGGACCGGGTCAAATCCGGACAAGATGACCGCTTCAGGCGTGTCATCGATGATGAGATCGATCCCAGTGAGCGTCTCGAGCGTGCGGATGTTACGTCCTTCACGACCGATGATGCGCCCTTTCATCTCGTCACTCGGCAAGTTGACGACGGATACCGTCGTCTCAGCGACATGTTCAGCCGCATAACGTTGCATCGTGAGAGACAACAAGTGTTTCGCTTTTTTATCAGCTTCAAGTTTTGCTTTTTGCTCGATGTCTTTTTGAAGGAGAGCAGCATCGTGAAGCGCTTCCTGCTTCGCTTCGTCCATGATGATGGTTCGTGCTTCTTCTTTCGACAAGGCCGCCACGCGTACAAGTTCTTGACGGGCTTCCTCGTATAATTCCTCCACTTTGCTTTCGAGCGTCTCTGCTTCCCGTTTCCGTTTCGCAATGCCCGCCTCGCGTTCATCCAAAGCATCTTCTTTCCGTTCGAGCATGTCTGCTTTCCGGTCAAGAAGCTCTTCTTTTTGAACGAAGCGATTCTCTTTCACTTTCTGCTCTTCGCGACGTTCGCGTAACTCTTGTTCCGTCTCATTGCGAAGTTGAATCATCTCTTCTTTTACTTCAAGCCGTGCCTCTTTTTGCATCGCTTCCGATTGTTGTTTCGCTTGCTCCACAATCTTGGTCGCTTCCGTCTCAGCACCTTGAATCTTCGCTTCGGCGATCGATTTACGCACAAAAAAACCTGCAACAAAAGCTATCGGCAAAAGGAGGATCAGAATAAGCCAATTTAGCCATTCCATCATGTTCACCTCCCTTTCGCAAGGTTATTTTATTTTTTTAAGATTGAATGACACGGGTGGACCCGCGCATAGCTTTATTGTACTTATTTACCTGTTAGAATGCAATGCAAGGACAGGATAGAACTCCCAATTCCTTAAAAAATATTGTGATATACAAAAAACCCGCTCGGACTGAACTGCTCCCCGTCAAGTAGACAGGGCAAATAATGAAAACCAGCCTAGGCGGCTTGAGACCTGTATTCGACAGGGCTCAAGCCGTTTAGTCGTTTCTGGAAACGATCGTGGTTGTAGAACGATAT
>NZ_SJUQ01000028.1:0-33894 GCF_004337045.1 Exiguobacterium sp. SH5S4 | reverse complement strand
ATATCGTTCTACAACCACGATCGTTTCCAGAAACGACTAAACGGCTTGAGCCCTGTCGAATACAGGTCTCAAGCCGCCTAGGCTGGTTTTCATTATTTGCCCTGTCTACTTGACGGGGAGCAGTTCAAATTGGACGCGCGGGTGTTTTTTCAGTCTTCTAAGTTCACTTCGAACCGCTCGCTCGGAACGGTCGGCTTGATCAAGTGCCGCGTCGCCCGCCAGACGTGATAACCAAGCCGGTCGAGCCAAAGGAGCGCTTGAACTTTGCGAATCGTCTGCTCCATTTCAAGCTGGTTCGCCGCCGTCTCCTCTAACATCTCGGCCCGATGCGCTTTCCGGTACTCGGCGAGCTGCTTCGACGCCGTCTTCCATTGTTTCGAATCTTCCGGCGGCGTGTGATGGTTGAGGGCATCGACAAGCTCGAGCTCATGCAAGACGAGCTGACGTGCGACTAAAAAGTCGGTGTCGCGGAGGGCGTCGACGGGATCGACTTCGCGCAGGACGAACAGCCAGCGCTCCAAATGGTCGATCGTATGGAGCAGTGACAAGTGTTGTCCGTAGTCGTTGCGGCCCTGCCCTTCTTCCAATTGAATCGTGCTCAAAAATACCCGGACGTCACCGAGCGTCTTCTCGACGAGCTGCAACTCGTCCTCCCGCTTGCGCGCTTCCGTCAATAACAGTTTCGTCTCGTTTCCGAGGTAGCGCTCGATCTCAATCAACGAACGTCTTGCCGCTTCGAGTGCGACCGTCGGGATACGCGACATGTTCGGGTCGAGAAAGCGGATCAGTTTTTCAGACCGACTCGGCACCCATTTGAGCAACCGTCGGCTGAACGCTTCGTGAAACGGCAGAAACGTCAACACGCCGAGCAAGTGAAACGACGTATGGAACAACGCGAGCCGCAATAGCTCATTCCAATCCAGCCAGTCGGCCACGCGATTGACGACACCAAACAAGAGCGGGAACGTCAGCCAGCCAATCAACAAAATCGAACTATGAACGAGTACGTGTCCGAGCACGATACGCCGCGCTGATTTCCATCCTCCGAGCGAGCCGAGCGCGACGACGAGACTCGTTCCGGCACTCTGCCCGAGTACGAGGAATGCAGCCTGCGCGAGCGTCACCGTGTCGGTCGCGAGCGCCGTCATCGTCAAGACGAGACCGATGCTCGACGATTGCAAGACGACGGTCATGAACAGGCCCGTGCCGAGCAAGGCTAATTGATGAAGCGGTGTGTCGGTGTCCCAGCCCGAAAACGAGAACGTGACGACTTCCCGCATCGCTTCTTGAAGTGTTCCGATGCCGACAAAAACAAGTCCGAGACTGACGAGCAACATCCCAATCCGCTTGACCCGTCGTCCGATCAAGCGGAGCGCCATCCCGACGCCGATGAGCGGCAGTAAGAGCTCCCGAATGTCGACGTTGTAGCCGAGGAGCGCTACGATCCATCCCGTCGTCGCACTACCAGCGTTCGCCCCGATGACGAGCGTGAGCGCCTGCGTGAACGTCAACAGCCCTGCGCTGACGAAACTGATCGTCATGAGCGTCGTCACAGTCGAGGACTGGAACAACGCCGTCATCGTCGCACCGAGAAACGCCCCTGCCACCGGTCCTTCCGCCAGGCGGTTCAACCGCTCTCGCAGTCTTTCCCCGGCCAAGCTTTTCAACGTATCGATCAACAGCATCATCCCTAACAAAAAGATGCCGATTCCGCCGATGAGCGTCCCAATCCCCATGGTGTCACATCCTTTTCAAGCGATTCAATCGCCGCGTAACGTTGACAACATCCATGATTTTTCTGAGGCGTGGTCTTTCAAGTTCAACAGCACGTCCTCAGGGTAATAGATTTTCTCGTCCGACTGTCGCGAATTCAAAATCGATTGGACGAGCATCGACACCTCTGAAATTTCGCGACGGTCGCCGTCGTTCATCTGTAAGTAAATCCCTTCGTACGTACCGTGCCCTTTATATAGATCATATGGCAGCTGGCTGAGCTGGTCCTCGAGCAAATAATAGCGCGTCGGCAACCCGATCGCTTCCATCGTCGACCGTAACCGGTCCATATAGCGGACGCGGTTCGCTTCCGGGAAATTTTTGTACTTTAACAGGCGACGATTGACGAAACGGCTCGCCAGATCGGCCAAAATCGGGTCGGCCTCGTCCATCCATTCTTGAAAATAGAAGTAGACGATCGTCTCGTCGAGCTTCAGATAGTGCTCGAGCGTCATCTCGTCATGGTTGAAGATCGGCAAGAAGTGCTTCGGTGTCATCTCAAACACATAGCCCGACTCATACAGCTCTTGGGCCCGCTCGAGCACGGCTTTTAATAGCAAGTCACTCGAACGCGTCGCCGGATGCAGATAGACTTGCCAATACATTTGATAGCGCCGCATGATATAGTCTTCGATCGTATGCATCCCCGACTGTTTGACGACGATTTGATCTTCGTCCGGCCGCAACACGCGCAGCATCCGCTCGAGGTCGAACTTCCCGTAACTGACGCCGGCGAAATGGGCGTCGCGAAGTAAATAGTCCATCCGGTCGACGTCGAGCTGTGAGCTGAGCATGTTGACGATCAGCCGGTTCGGGTGCGTCTTGTTGATGATGGCCGCGACTTCTTCCGGGAACCCGACGCCCATCTCGGAGAGGACTTTATTCACTTCCGTGTCCCCTAAGATGATCCGTTCCGTCCAGACTTCGTGGCGGACCGAGAAGACGTGCTCGAACGCGTGCGAGAACGGGCCGTGCCCGACGTCGTGCAACAGTGCCGCCGCGAGCAACAGCTCCCGGTTGCGATCGTCCCATTCCGGATAGTCGCGGAACTGGTCGATCAACTGCCGGGCAATCTCATAGACGCCGAGCGAGTGGTGGAATCGGGTGTGTTCAGCCCCATGGAACGTCAAAAACGACGTCCCGAGCTGTTTGATCCGACGTAACCGTTGAAACTCTTTCGTGTTGATCAACTCCCAAATGAGATGATCGTAGACGTATATATAGCGATGGACCGGGTCTTTAAACACTTTTGACCCAGATAGCTGACCTCGTGATGTGTACATGTTGGTGCCCCCTGCGTTTTATGTATTGTACTGATTCGACTTCTTCCGAGTCGTTCCCTCCATGCTATAATGAGGAAGACATTATTTTTTGAAAAGGAATTATGCATATGATCCATCCACTTTTACGGCAACCGACCTACCGCCTGATCGACCAATCATCGCTCGGTGCGGCGTTTCAAGCCGAGCAATCATTCGCGACGGACGATACGCTGTGCGCGTCGACGAAACACCAAGGCGCCGTCTTTCGGGCCTGGGTCCATCTGAACACAGTCGTGCTCGGGATTCAAGACGCGCGGCTGCCTCATCTGCGCGACGGGATTCGACTGTTGCACGAACATGGCTATCGTCCCGTCATCCGTAACTCAGGAGGACTTGCGGTCGTCCTCGACGAAGATGTATTGAACCTATCTCTTATTCTACCCGAGAATGACGGCATTCAAATCGATAGCGGCTATGAGGCGATGACGTCGCTCATTCAACATATGTTCAAAGACGTGACGGACAAAATCGTCGCTGGCGAAATCGTCGGTTCGTACTGCCCGGGTAGCTTCGATCTATCGATTGACGGTAAAAAGTTCGCCGGCATCTCGCAGCGACGCGTTCGTGGCGGTGTCGCCGTCCAAATTTATTTGAGCGTCCGCAAGAGCGGAAGCGCTCGTGCCGCCCTCATCCGTGACTTTTACGACCGTGCCATCCAAGGCGAAGCGACACGATTCACGTACCCGGCGATCGTCCCGGAGACGATGGCGTCGCTCGAAGACTTGCTTCACATCCCGCTCACCGTCGAGGATGTGCTCCGCCGCGCCTATGACGTGCTCGGGGAGACGAGCCGACTCGTCCCGGCAACGCTCGACACGGACGAACAAGCGACGCTCGTCGTTCAGCTCGACCGCATGTGGCAACGAAACGAACCGATCCGCGACATTGAACACCAACTACTAGAGGAGTGATCCAACCATGTTCAAAATCATAACCGATACCGGTGCTGATTTGACGCAAGACCAGATCGTCGAATACGGCCTCGAGATGTTACCGCTCGGGGTCATCATCGACAACGAAGAGTTTTTAGACGGAGAGACGATTCAGCCGAAAGAAGTATATGACGCGATGCGTGTCGGCAAGACGCCGAAGACGTTCCAAATCGAGGCGGCCCGGATTGAGCGCTGTTTCCGCCAACATCTCGAGTCCGAGATCCCGTTCCTTTACCTCGCCTTCTCAGGCGAACTGTCCGGTACATATCAGACGGCAGTCATGGTCGGGAACTTGCTTAAAGAAGAATACCCGAACAGCACGTTCCATATTCTCGACACGCGGACCGCGTCGGTCGGACAAGGGTTGTTCGTCCGAACGGTCGCCGAATACGGCCAAGACCACTCGTACGAGGAGACGTCCGCCTACGCCGAGTCGCTCGTCGGGAAGATCCGCCACTTGTTCACCGTCGAATCGCTCGAGTACTTGATGCGCGGTGGCCGCGTCTCGAGAGCGAGCGCGTTCATCGGGGACTTGTTGACGATTTTACCGCTGCTCACTGTCCGAGATGGTAAGCTCGTCCCAATCGAGAAGATTCGCGGTCATAAAAAAATGATGCGGCGCATCGTCGAGTGGATGACCGAGTCAAAACCGCTCATCGAAGGACATCATATCTTTATCGGCCACGGGGACGACCCGGCCAAAGCCGATCAGTTGGAAGCATTGCTACTTGAACAGATGAATCCGGCCAGCGTGACGAAGACGATCGTCGGTTCGGCGATCGGCGCGCACACGGGGCCTGGACTCCTTGTCGTCAGTTACTTCGAGGCGTGAAATTAAACTAAAAGCAGCGAGCACCCTCAAGGGCGCTCGCTGTTTTTAGTTATTCCAGTTACGGAAGCCGTCACCGAATTCGAGGTGGAGTTCGGCACCGAACATACCGTTCTCAAACGTCGGGACGTCGACCGGGAGCTTGCCTCCTGGTTTGACTTCACCGAAAATGGCGCGAATACCAGCCGGGAGGTTTGGTCCAGCCGACTTGGCGTTACCTGCTTCAGAGTCCGGTCCGTTCGGGTCACCTTTAAAGCCATAGATGAGCAGCTGGGCCGGCGCATCCGGTTGGACGGCCACATCGTACGGGTTACGAAGGCTGAGCAACACCGATTTCTTGCCCGTCTCGTTGGCATAGCGGAACACTTCTGCCGGTACGTAATTATCGGCCGAGATCGATTTCAGCTTGGCGCTGTTGTTGACGTTCGAGCCGACGATGATGTAGTCGGCCGCCTCGACTTTTTGTTTTAAATCTGGGTTTTGGTCAAGGTGCGGTGTCGACGCCGTATAGTTCGCCGTGATGACGTTCACTTGCTTCATGTTGCCCGCGTTCTTTTTAAGCGATTTGATCGTCTTGACCATGCTGTCGGTCTGATCTTTTGCTGGCGAGATGACGAGCACCGTCTCCCCTTTTTTCGGTTTGAACGGAAGTGTCTTGTCGTCGTTCTTCACGAGCGTGACGGCCGCTTCGGCAATCTCACGTTCTGTCGCTTTATGCTCGGCACTACCGACGACCGCATTTGCTTCCGCGAGTTTCGCCTCGAGCGTCGTCGTATCCACTGACTCGCTCCAGATGCCGCGTTCCGCTTTCAGCTTCAAGATCCGTTCGACCGCTTCATCGATCTTCGCTTCTGGCAAACGGCCGCTCTCGATAGCCGCTAAGACGTCCTCAAAGATCGTCTCAAGTTTCACGACGTCCGCGTTCGACCGTAAAATCGTCGGCATGAGGGCGATATCGACGCCCGCCTCAAACGTCTTGATGACCGCCTCGGCTTCGGTGAAGTTGTCCGTGATCGCCTTCATGTTGAGGGCGTCCGTGATGACGATGCCGTCATAGCCCATCTCGTCACGCAAGACGCCGGTGATGACGTCGTCAGAGAGCGTCGCCGGGAGCGGGAACGTGCCGCGCGGTGAGTTGACGACCTCATCCTCGATTTGTGGCATCCCGATATGGGCCGTCATGATCATATCGATGCCTTCCGTGATGGCCCGCTTGAACGGCAACAGCTCGAGCCCGCGCAAGTCTTCGAGTGACTTATCGACGATCGGCAAGCCGTAGTGCGAGTCGACGGCCGTGTCGCCGTGTCCCGGGAAATGTTTCGCCGTCGCGGCAACGCCTTGGTCTTGAATCCCTTGCGTCATCGCCGAGCCGAGTTCACCGACGAGTTCCGGATCACTCGAGAACGAGCGGACCCCGATGACCGGGTTGGCCGGGTTGTTGTTGACGTCTAAGACCGGACCGAAGTTGACGTTCACCCCGAGCGCGTTCAACTCTGACCCGATGATGTTCCCCGCATCATACGCGTATTGGCTGCTCCGCGTCGCCCCAAGCGCCATGTTCCCCGGTAAGTTCGTGCCGGTCCCGAGTCGGGTCACGATCCCGCCTTCTTGGTCGATCGTGATGAAGAGCGGGATGTCGTTGCTGTCGTCTTGCTTGACGACTTCTTGCAGGTCGTGGACGAGTTTCGTCGTCTGTTCGGTCTCGGTCACGTTTTCCGCGAACAAGATGACGCCTCCAAGGTCAAACCGGTCGATGACCCGCGCCACATCTGGCGCGAGTGCCGTATGATTCGCCCCGTTCCAAAGTCGGAAGTCTGGCATGATCATTTGTCCGAGTTTCTGTTCAAGCGTCATCGCCTCGAGTTGCGCGTTCACTCGTGTCTCAATCGATGGCGCCGGTGTCTCTTCTGCCACGATCGCGCTTGCCATCGGGACGGACGAGCCGAGTAACGCTGTCGTCAATCCGAGTGTTACTGTCCAGTTCAGTACTTTGTTCATGTTTTCACTCCTTTTTGAAAGTTCCCCCGACCACAAACGAAAAGGCATGGAGGAATAAGCGTTGCCTCACCAACGCTCGTTCACCCCACGCCTGATCGAATCAGTTACATATGGTCATTATTCAGGTGGTCAACGTCAGTATAGCAATTCAAAAAATGGGAAACAATGACTTTGATGAAAGCGTAACCATTTTGAAACATTTGACCTGTCTTGGAACACGTTCCACCTGTATTGGCAAAGCCAATAATTTGAGTGGTTCGATTTTCATTTGTTTTTTGGTAAACTCATTTCGTTAGGGGTTGACATGATAAAGGGGGAATCCGAAGTGGCAAGAGGAGAACTGAAACGAAAGCCAGAATGGCTGAAAATCAAATTGAATACGAACGAGACGTATACCGGCCTTAAAAAGATGATGCGGGAGAAGAATTTGAACACGGTGTGCGAGGAGGCGAAATGCCCGAACATCCATGAATGTTGGGCCATCCGCCGCACGGCGACGTTCATGATTCTCGGGAGCATCTGTACACGGGCCTGCCGCTTCTGCGCGGTCACGACCGGTAAACCGAACGAACTCGACTGGGAAGAGCCAAAACGCGTCGCCGAGTCGGTTCGGCTCATGAACTTGAAACACGTCGTCATCACCGCCGTCGCCCGCGACGACTTGAACGATTACGGGGCGACCGTGTTCGCCGAGACGGTCCGCGCTATACGCGCGATGAACCCGGAAACGTCGATTGAAGTATTGCCGTCCGACATGATGGGCGACTTCTCGGCACTCCAGACGTTGATTGACGCGGGGCCGGACATCATGAACCATAACTTGGAGACGGTGCGCCGCTTGACGCCGCGAGTCCGGGCCAAAGCGACGTACGACCGCACCCTTGAATTCCTAAAACGTTCCAAAGAATTGAATCCGGACATCCCGACGAAGTCGTCGATCATGCTCGGTCTTGGCGAGACACGAGAAGAATTGATTCAAGCGATGGACGACCTTCGGGCCCATGACGTCGATATCTTGACGCTCGGTCAATACTTGCAGCCGACAAAGAAGCACCTCGACGTCGAGCGCTACTACCACCCGGACGAGTTTGCCGAGTTGAAAGAAATCGCCTTGTCAAAAGGCTTCTCACATTGCGAGGCCGGTCCGCTCGTCCGCTCGTCATATCACGCCGACGAACAAGTCCATAAGGCACGTCGCCATACGATGTTGCCAATCGATTGAGAGAAAGAAGAGACACGATGACTGATACAACATGGCACATTTTAACGACACAATCACTCGCTCCGGCTGAAAACATGGCGATCGATGAAGCGGTCGCGGGTTGGGTCGCCCGCGGCGAACTGAAGCCGACGCTCCGCTTCTATTCATGGGCCCCGCACGCGATCAGCGTCGGGCGGTTCCAACGGGCGACGCGTGACCTTGACCGTGAAGCGCTAGCAGCGAACGGCATCCCCGTCGTCCGTCGCTTGACTGGGGGCCGGGCCGTCTTACACGCCGACGAATTGACGTATAGCGTCATCTTGCCCGAAACGACGCCGACACTCCCGACGAACGTCATCGAGAGCTATCGCCTGTTGACCGAAGGCGTCCGCCGCGGCTACCGAGCGCTCGGTGTCCCGGCCGAATTCTCGGTACCGTTGACCGAAGAAGACCGCGAAGTATTGCGGAAACCGAAGTCGGCCGTCTGTTTCGACGCCGCTTCTTACTACGAACTCGCCGTCGACGGCCGTAAAGTGGCGGGCAGCGCTCAAGTCCGGCACCAAGGGGCGGTCTTGCAGCACGGATCGATCCCACTGTCGATCGATGATGACGTCTTGTTCGACTGCTTCAATATGGAAGCAGACGAGAAAGTATACGCGAAAGCACGGTTCAGCAGCAAAGCGGTCGCTTTGAACGAGACGCTCGGCCGCTTCGTGACGTTTGACGAAGTCGCCGTGGCGTTCGAGGACGGGTTCCGCGACGCGTTTCAACTGACGTTCGAGCCGCTCGTGTTCACGGCGACGCAACGAGATGAGATTGCGCGTTTAGTTGAAAAGTATGAGAGTGACGACTGGGTCTGGAAACGCTAAAATATGTGAACCAAAAATGTCCCGCTGAAGCGCTTCAGCGGGACATTTTTTATAAAGTCGTCTTCGGGTCACGCAACAGATGCTTAATGTCGCGGAACGTGACGAACGTCATATTGTTCGCATCGTACAATTTGTAACGAAGCGATTTTAAACTAGAGAACAATCCGATCGTCGTCGCTTTTTGTAGCGGCGGCGTCGCCGTATGCGCTTTTTCGAGGTTATAGTTCGGCACGCGCGGGCTCAAGTGGTGGACGTGGTGGAAGCCGATATTGCCTGTCACCCACTGCAACACTTTCGGCAACTCGTAATACGAACTGCCTTCGATCGCCGCTTTGACGTAATCCCATTCGCTCTCATCTTCAAAATACGAGTCTTCGAACGTATGTTGGACGTAAAACAGCCAAATCCCGAGGACACCGGCCGTGAACATCGTCGTCCCTTGAATGATCAAGAACGCCTGCCAGCCGACCAAATAAATCATCAGACTGTACAGCACGACGAGCGAGAGATTGATGACATGCGTGTTCATCCGCTCTTTTTTGCGAGCGTCCTTGCGGTTAAACCGGCTCGTGACGAGAATCAAGAACAACGGTCCGATACCGAACATGACGAGCGGGTTGCGATAGAGGCGGTACTGAAGACGCGTCCATTTCGAGGCCTCGACATATTCCTCGATCGTCATGACCCAAATGTCACCGACACCGCGCTTATCGAGGTTACCGCTCGACGCGTGGTGGATCGAATGCTCCCGCTTCCACTTCTCGTACGGGAACAGCGTCAACACACCCATGATCGTTCCGACGACGGCGTTCGCTTTCTTGTTTTTGAAGAACGAACCGTGCGTACAATCATGGAAGATGATAAACATGCGGACGACGAACCCGGCTGCGATGATCGCGAGCGGGATCGTGAGCCACACCGACACTTCGAGCGCTTGGTACGCGAGGAACCAGGCGACGAGGAACGGCAGGATCGTGTTGATCATCTGCCGGACACTGACTTTGACGTCTGCCTTTTCAAAAGGCGAGACGTGTTTACGTAGCTGGGCGATCTTTTCTTTACTCATATGTGAGCCTCCTTGAATTCGACAGCGTTCACGACGCTTCTAAATTGATGATATGAAATGAAACCGACAACCGACGTGCGTGAAGGTGAATTCATAGTATCCATATGATTATTTTCCCCACCTAAACTAATACCAGGTAATTATACCATGTATTACACTAGAAAAGTATACGCTTGTGAACTACTCACCACTTAATTGAAGCGCAACCTGAAGTCAGCGCTGCTTGGGGAACACCGCGCTCTTGTTAGCCACGGTTATGGACCAAGCTCGCCCCATCCGGCGTCCTGAATCGACTTCAGCGTCTCCACGATAATGACTTGGTTCTCGTCAACGATGCGTCTCGTCAGCTTGTGGAAGACGTCGTGGTGTTGGTTGTTCCCCTCCATGGCGGTCGGTGTCGTGATCATCATCCTTTATCATCCGATACCCGCACAAGGGGCCGACGAACCTGAAGGAATGGCGAACTTTCGTTTGTTACCCTTGTCCCGTTCGAAACAATCAGCTTGTACATTCAAGCAATCAACAGCGGAAGCTTGAAAGCGGACATCCCAATCAAAAATCTAGGCGGTAACGTATTGCTATTCTTGCCGATGGGAATCTATGTGCCGCTGTTTATAAAATCGGTGGATCGAATCGGCAAGTTCGTCGGATTCATGACGGTGCTATTATTCAGCCTCGAACTCATCCAGCTCGTCACGCGACGCGGCAGTTTTGATATCGATGATTTCATGTTGAATTTGATTGGATACGGGATGTGGCATACGAAGCTCGTGCAACGTCTACTGCAAACATGAAAACAGAGGGGCATCATCCATTGCGGATGGCGTCCCTCTGTTCGAAATCGTTATTGTTGGGTGTAAATCGACACTGAACCTCCGTTGACGAAGAACTGGCCCCAGCCGTCGCTATTGATCGTGACGAGACGGGTGTTGTTGTTCGTCATATCTTTCCACACTTCACCGGCGTTCTGCTTGCCGACGTACATCCATTTCGAGCCGCCCGGACCGTCAGACAAAATCGTCGCGAGACCCGACTTGGCACGGTCACTCACGCCTTCGCGTGTCCAACCGACGACGTCTTGATGATCGAGATAGTCGTGCTGTGTCCCGTAGGCGAAGTCTTTACGCGCCTTAAGAATCGGTCGGAGCGACGCCGACATGTTCGGGATCTCCCGGTTCGTCGTCCCTTGCGTGCCGTAGTAGTCTCCGTAGAAGAGTGTCGGATAACCTTGGCTGCGCGTCATGATCGTCGCGTAGGCGAGCGGTTTGAACCAGTTGGCGACCGTCGATTCGAGCGACTGCCCAGGTTGTGAATCGTGGTTGTCAACGATCGTCACGGCGAGCGTCGGATGCTGCTCGGTGACGGTGCCTTTCAAGATGTTGCGCATATCGTAAAATCCGCCGCCGTTTCCGGCCGCCTGGAAGTTATAGTGGAGCGGCACATCGAAGACTGAATGCGTGTACCCGGTCTTCGCGAGATAGTCGTTGATGGCGCCGAGGTCGTTCTTCCAATACTCGGCGACCGTGAACATCTGTTTGCCGGTCGTCTGCCGGACGCTCGTCACCCACTCACGCAAATACGCGTGACTAATATGCTTGACCGCGTCCAAGCGGAACCCGTCGAGTCCGAGCGAGTCGGCGTACCACTTGCCCCAGTTCTTCATCTCTTGGCGGACTTCCGGATGCTCGAAGTCGACGTCGGCATACATGAGATAGTCGTAGTTGCCGTTTTCGTTCGAGACGTCCGTGTCCCACGCCTTGCCCGTACTCTTGAACTTGTAGATCCGGCTCAAGCTGCGTGACTGATCCCAGTCGGTCCCGTCAAAGTGATACCAACGCCATTTGAACGGCGAGTATGTATTGTTGCGGCCCGTGAAGTTGAAGCCGGTCCAGGCCGAGATGCCGTATTCCCCTGACGTCTCTTGGTTACGGTTCGACGGATTCACTTCGATTGCTTGGACGGACTCGGTGTAGTCGGCGCCGCCCTTATGGTTCATGACGACATCGCCGTAGACACCGATACCTTTACCACGCAAGTTCGAGATCGCCGATTGGAGCTGCGCTTTCGTACCGTACTTCGTCCGGACGGTCCCTTTTTGGTTGAACTCACCGAGGTCATACAAGTCGTACGCCCCGTAGCCGACATCGTTTTGCGACGTCCCTTTATACGCTGGCGGGATCCACACCGTCGTCACACCAATATCTTTCAGGTTCTGCGAGTCGTTCGATAACCGATTCCAATGCAAGCCGTCGTTCGGGACGTACCATTCAAAATACTGCATCATCGTTCCGTTTTGTGGTGTCGCTGCTTGCGCGACCGGTTGCCCGGCAAGCAGCGCAATCGCCGTGACGCCAGCTGTCACCGCTACTGCGTTTCGTCTCTTAACCATGCGTTTTTCCTCCTATCGAATTATATGCAAGCGCTTTCATTAATCATCATGAACGATTCCACTTTAGTTGAACAGAGGATTTCCGAAAAACAGTTCTCTGCACCTAACTATTTTTTTCTTGAATAGTTCAGTCGACCAAAACAAAAACGGATGGCTTGTGCCATCCGCCTAGTCATCCTTTGCGATCGAGCCTTTTTCGCTTCACGAGATAGCCTAAATACGGGAGACCTGTGAAGACGAGTCCGATCGTGACGAGCAACTGGATCATCACCAGTCCCGTCTCGACGAGTCCCGACCAATCCAGTTCAAGCAATATAAACAGCCCGACCCATAAGATGAGCAGTGCCAGCGCGACTTTCCCCATCTGCCCTTCGACTTGTGCATATTTCTCGTGTGTCGTCTCACGATCCGAGTAAATCGGTCGCGCGTCCGGACTACCTTTGAACACGTGAATCTCGTCCCCGCTCGACGTGACGTGTTCCCAGCCGCTCGCGCGGAACAGCTCGAAATAATCCTCGTCCGGTCGTTTACGATAATCAAGACTATACTGGACGTCCGCCGGTTCCCCTTCGACGAGCGTATAGCCGAGCGGTGCGAACTTCTCTAAATGCCAGCCCTTCGCGGCCATTCGTCCCAACTTCTCCATCTCACGCTCTTCAGCGAACGCGAGGCCCCAACTCGCCATATATTTTCGGTTCATCTGTGGTCCTCCCCTTCCAAAATGAAACGTGCGTCGTCGACCATCGCTTGGCGCCGTTTCACGTCTTCGTGTAACAACTCGCGCCCGATGTCCGTGATGATGTAACTCTTCTTCTTGCCGTCCCCGTCGAGCGGTTCGATCAGCGACGCGTTCACGAGTTTTTTGATGATCGTGTACATTGACGCCGGACCGATCTGCACCCGCCCGTTCGTCAACTCTTCGACGAACTGCATGATCAAATACCCGTGCCTTGGCTCGGTCAGCGCGAGCAAGATGTAAAATGTGCTATCGGTCAACTCCCCGAGCCCGATCGTATCGTTCCGTGGCATCGTCTCGCCTCCTATATCATTCATCGATATACTTCTTACTCCCAATATATATCGTTGAATGATATATGTCAATGAATGATATAAAAAAAGCCGCAGACAGGTCGTCTGCGACTCGTTTAGCTCGTGACATAATCGAGATCGTGCAAAATGTAGGCGAGGAAGAAAATCATACTCGGATTCTCATAGCGCGACTGGACTTTCCGGAGCTGTTCCCGGTACGTGACTTCGTACTCGGCCCCGTTCATCTTCCGCTCCATGTTCATCTTGATCAACGCATCGAGCTTGTCCATCATATCGACGAGCAGCCCTTCGTACGTCGCATCTTTCGAATCGGCCATATAGCGCCGGAACGCTGGTTGCATGTATTCCGGGAGGAGTGACAATAACGCCTCGCTCTCGGCCCGTTCATACGCCTCGAACGCAGCACCGGTCTCGGCCGTCGAGTGCTTCACCGGACCGAGCACGTCCCCGGTCACGCCTTCGACGAGGTCGTGACAGAGCAAGCGCGCCGTCAGTTCGGCGACGTCGACCTCGACCCCGTACTTCTCACGCTCGAGCAAGCCGCTGAACAGACCGAGCGCCGCCGCCCGGAAACCGTGGATGGCGTCGTTGTCGTCAATCGTGTTAAAACGGCCTTTCCAGCGCCGCACGCTATCCATCCGCATGACGTTCTCGATGAACGTCGCGACGTCCGTCTCCGTTTCGACTTGCTCATAGAGCCAGCGGACTGACTCGAGCGGATGGTCGCGGAGCACCGCCTTCATCTCTTTGAGCTTCTCGACGAAGTGTGGCGATCCGTGTGCGACTTCACGCCGCACGAACAGCATCGCATCGAACGAATCGATCCCGTCGACAATCCGACCTTCGAACGAATCATCCTCCGCCTCGACGAGAAAACGATAAAAGTGCGGCCGGAGCGACTGTGACAACAAGTCGACTAACCCAAGGCTCGCCGTCCGTTCCATCCGTTCGATATGTTCTTTGAGCGTCGGCTCTTTTTTCGTCCGGTGCATGATCGGGCCGGTCTGCACCTCGTTCATATCGTGGAACAGCGCCTTGCCGAGCACATCGAGCAAGTTGACGTCCTGTCCATTGTTCTCTTCATAATAGGCCGCGATCAAACTGAAGACGGCGACACGGAAGCTATGGCTCGCCGCGTTATCGTGATAGTGCGGCGCGTATTCGTCCCATCGTTGCACGTTTTGCATACGTGTCATCTTGCGGATAAACGTTCCGTTATGCATCAAATTCCTCCTTGCTTTAGACGTTCCCACGCATCGTCATGACAGACGATGTAGAGCGTGTCGTTCGGCTCAAGCGTTGTGTCGAGCGCCGTCGCGAAATCGAGACGGTCGTTGACGGCAATCAACGTGACGCCCTGGCGCAACAAGTTTTCGACAGCGTCCCGGACCGTCGCCCACTCGGGTCTCGGCGCGAGCGCTTGAATGTTGCCACCGGACTGCTTGCTGAGCAGTTGCCGGAAAATCGATGTCGTGCCCGGCTGTAACGTCGCTTTCGCCATGAGGAGCGACACCGAATCGTTCGCCAATATAAAGTCGTCGATGCGCACGTGTTTGAACTTTGAAATGTTCCGCTCTTCGCATACTTCGACGACCGTATGTAGGTCAACATTTCGTTCCGACGACAGCGCCTCGACGGCTGACGCGATCAATAGCGACTTCCCGTCGGCGAGCAACGTCTCGCTGATCCGCGCATCCGCGAAGATGGCGACCCGGCGTGCTTTCAAAATGTTCGCCTGCAGGAGCACCGCCTCATCGGACGGGTCACCGTGGACGAAATGGACGTTGTCATGATCGTACGGTTCTTCTTTCAATTGGTCGATCAAGACGATCTCCGCCTTCGGCTCATAGCTGAGCACCTCGTCGATCGCTTTCTTCGTCTTCGGCGACCAACCGATATAGACGTAATGCCCTTCTCCTCGATACACTAGCTTTCCCTCCCGTTTTAAACGTTGAAACGTCGCACCGACCTCAACGAGTTTTCCGATCAAAGCCCCGATAATCCCGATCCCGAACAGGAACAGGAAAATGCCGAGCCAACGCCCGGCAACCGTTGACGGGAAGAAATCACCATAACCGACCGTCGTCAGCGTCGTCATCGTCCACCAGAACGAATCGAACATCGACGGGAACGTCTCCGGCTCGAGCCAGTAGCCGAGGACGGTACCGGTCAAAATAATGACGAGCGATGCCAACACGACGTTCAGAAACGATAATTTCGATAACCCGCGCCACACTCGAAAAAAGATATGCACTGAAATCACTCCCTTTCTCCTATATACTAGAGACAACTCAATTGATTTACGAAACTAGTTTGCGTTCGGTTCCGTATAGAAAGAAAAAAAGAAAGGACTGACCTATGGACTCCATCGTTTTAGAATACCGACTCTATAAAAATGAGATCTCGTTCGAGCCACTTTACCATTATACATCGCTCGGGCTTGATGAAGTACTTGCTAGACGCGAATGCGAATTTTTCGTCAAAGACGGCATGACGTACAAACAACGCTCGTCCGCACTCGAAGGCGACCAATATTTCTTGATTTACGTCGACCGGTACACGGAAGGACCTGTTGATAAGAAAGCAACTGACGACATCAAAGTCGAGATTCGTACGCTCGACGACCGGTTCGACAACCCGCTGCTCGAAGCGTACTTCGTCGACCGTCACCTTGACGCGCTCGCCATGCTCGGTAGCGAGTATTTATATGTCGCCGGAAACGAATATGCGCGCGACTCGGCCGAGACGGACGAGGACCGTGGCGTCTACGTCATCTATGTCACCCCGACTGGCTATACACTGGAGGAAACAACATGAAAACAAGCAAGAAGATTTTAAGCGGTCTCTCGGCCGCCGTCTTGACAGCGTCACTCGCGGCGTGTGGTACGGACGAAACGCAACAAGCGACGTTACCGGAAGAGCCGACCGGCTATGAGTGTGACGACTGGGAATGGGACGATGAAACGGAATCATATTACTGCGACGACAGACGGTCCCCGCACTTCGGGAGCTTCTTCTTACTCGGCAGTCTGTTCAATTCAAAGAGTTCGCTAAAAAACTCGTCCGCTTATAAAAACTACCGCTCGAACGGTGGCGCGAGCAGCATCACGCCGAACCGGTCGAATTCAGGGTCAAACTCGGGACTCGGCAGCGGCTCAAAAGGCGGCTTCGGGGGATGAATCGGCATGACTTGTTCGGCCAAATCCCTTACTTTTGGCCCGACTTGAACGATGAAGAATATGCACTCTACGATTGCCTCGTCTACACGCAAGACGAGGTCGATCGCATCCAGGAAGCGACGCGCGCCGTCGACACCATCTTCCGGAAAACGAATCGATTGTTGCGGACGCTCCCAGACGAGACGCTCCGTCTGCTCGGTTATCCGGAGGCGAGCTTGCCGTTCTTGCGTGACAAAGCGCTCCCGCAAGAGACGATCATCGGCCGGTATGACTGGATTGTCAAAGACGGTGTGATCAAACTGATGGAGTTCAACGCCGACACGCCGACGTTCATCAAAGAACTGTTCGATGTGAACCGGTATGTGACGACCGAGTTCGGGCTGAACGACCCGAACGCGGACGCGACAGCCGAGCTGAAGACCGAACTCCGTAAAGCCGTCATCGCGGCGTGGCAACGATTAAATCGCGACGGGACACCAAAAATCGTCTTCACGTCACACGACGACAACATCGAGGACAAATGGACGACCCGCTTCCTCCAAGAGACGCTCGACTTGCCGTCAGAGTTCGTCCCGCTCAATCAGTTGCTCGTCGACGTGGACGGCGTCTATACACCGTCGGGCGAACGGATCGACGTCTTGTACCGCCAGACGTATCCGATCGAGCACTTGGTCGACGACCGGGCGCCGAACGGCGAGTTGATCGGCATCCGGCTGCTCGAGTTGAATCAAGCGAAGCACGTGTCGCTCCTCAACCCGCTGTCCGCGTTTCTCATGCAGTCCAAAGGCGTCCAAGCGCTCATTTGGGAACTGTATGAGACGGATACATATTTTGACGAAGCGGAGCGCGACATCATCCAGACTCACTTGTTACCGACTTATCTCGAGGCGGACCCATTTTTAGGCCAGAGCGCTTACGTGCAAAAACCGGCCTTCGGACGTGAAGGCGACTCGGTCATTTTGTATGCCGAAGACGGCGTCCCGTTCCATAAAGAAGTGCTGCAGACATATGCCGCAGAAACCGCGGTGTATCAACAATTCAACGAGCTACCGACACGAACGACGAACACGGTCAACGGTCCGCTTGCGACGCACTACATGATCGGTTGCTTTTGTCTGAACGGCCACCCGTCGGCGCTCGGCGCCCGGGCCGGAAGCATGATCACGAACAACCAGTCCTACTACCTAGCCATCGGCACACCAACTCACGAAGGAGATTAACACATGACATTTATCACGCTCGATTCAATCTTGAGCTTCCTGGCTCACCTCGGTACCGGGTTCGGACTTATTTTAGCAGGACTCGTCGTGTTCGCCCTGACGACAAAATATTCAGAACGCAAACTCATCAAAGCTGGCAACGTCGCCGTCGCCCTCAAACTTTGGGGCAAAGCGCTCGGCCTCGCCATCGTCATCTACACAGTGTGGGCGAACAGCGTCAACCTGCTCGACGCCTTCATCTGGGGGCTCGTCGGGATCCTCGCCCAAGTGCTCGCCTTTTGGACGTTCGAGTACGTGCTCACGCCTGGCGTAAACTTGGAGAAAGAAGTCGAAAACGGCAACCTCGCCGTCGGTGTCAGCCTGTTCTCGGCCTCGCTCGTCGTCGGCATCATCGTCGCCGCGAGTTTGACGTACTAAAAAAACCGCCGACATCTTATCGGCGGTTGTAAGACGGTTGCTGCGGCAATCGTCTTTTCTTATGCTTTGGCGAGCACGGCCGATGGACCGAAGAACTCGTAACGCGCTTGTGGAATCGTTTGGACGACCGTCTCCATCATCGCGGTCGGGCCGCACGTATAGACGTCATGACCGTCGACATCGAGTGCTGTAAGCTGTGTCGCGCTCATGCAGCCAGACACCTCATCGATGTGTGTGATGAGCTGAAGTCCCTCATTCACGAGTTCGTCGAGCTCTTCACCGAGCGGACGGAGGTTCGTGCTGCGGACGGCGTGTAATAGTGTGACCGAGCGACCTTGACGGAGCGCCGTCTTCGCCATATTGAACAGCGGTGTGATACCGATCCCGCCAGCGACGAGCGTGAGCGGACGGTCCGTGTCTTCCATCGTGAACTCGCCTGCTGGCGCACTCATCGGAATCTCTGTACCGACTATTTGCTCGTGAAGCCAGTTCGAGACGAGCCCTTCCGCTTTCGGCGCAATCCAGTAGCCGTCTTCTGTCGTCTCGACGACGCTGTATTGACGGTGATGTAAAATATCTTCACCCTCGATGCGGGCTTGGACTGAGATGTACTGGCCCGGGATGGCCACACCAACGACACCGTCGTTCGCGACAAGACGGAACCGTTTCACTTCCGGCGTGTCTTCGATGACTTCAGCGACCGTGAACGGCTTGAAGCCGACCCATGGTGCATCGGCGTACATTTGTTTCTCGAGCGAGATGAAGACGTCGGCGATGACACCGTACGCTTTTGCCCAAGCTTCGATGATCTCAGGCGTCGCCGCTTCACCGAGAACGTCTTGAATTGCGCCGAGCAAGTTAGCGCCGACGATCGGATAGTGTTCCGGGCGGATGTTCAAGCTTTTATGTTTATGAAGCGCCGGTTGGATCGCCGGTAAGATCGCTTCGAGACGGTCGATATGGACGGCGGCCGCGTAGACGGCGTTGGCGAGCGCTTCAGGCTGGCGGCCGCGTTGTTGGTTCGTATGGTTAAAGAACTGACGAACTTCTGGATTGTTTGCGAACATGCGCTTATAGAAATGACTTGTGATGGCGACACCGTGGTCTTTCAAGACCGGTGCCGTCGCTTTGACAATTTCAATCGTTTGTTGATCTAACATAAATAGTTCCCCCTTTTTGAAAGTACACATTTATTATGTGAGTTTCATCACGCCAAAAGCAATATATAAAATACTTGTTTAAAACGAAGTTCAACTTTTCGCCTCGATTTCGCCACGTTTTTTTCACATCTCCGGACATCGCGCTTTCGAGGAATGTCCTGTACAATGGACGGATAAGAGGTGAACGATCATGCGGCTCACGCAAACGTGCGACTACGCACTCCGAACATTAATGTACAGCGCCACCTTCTCCCATCGTCTCGTGACGATCCAAGAAGTGGCTGACCAATATCAAATCTCAAAGAACCACGTCATGAAAGTCGTCTATGAGCTCGGCAAACACGGCTATCTTGAATCGGTCCGTGGCCGCGGCGGCGGTTTCCGGCTCGCCCGCCCAATGGAAGACATCAACGTCGGTGACGTCGTCCGGACGATGGAGCCGCTCGAGCTCGTCGAATGCTTCGGCGAAGGTCGCTGTGTCATCGCACCGGCGTGTGACCTCCGGAGCGTCTTGAACGAGGCGATGCTCGCTTTCCTGCACGTGCTCGACCGCTACACGATCGCCGACCTTATGGCGAACCGGACGAATGAACTCGCACTGCTACTTGGCGTACAAAAGCCGACGGACATTTAGTCCGCCGGCTTTTGTTGTACAGGTGACTCTCAAACGTGACTGCGCTTTGTATAGTGGTTACCACCATCGCTTCAAGATTTTTTGGGCATATAGCTCATGTGACGTCATCTTGATAATCTATCCGCTGTTCGAAGACGCGTTCCCTACCTACCCGATTTACGCGCTCGCCTCGACGCTCGTTTACATGGCGACTTGAATCCGTGTCTACACGACGTAAGGAATTCACCTCGAATCCCTTTTTTTGTGTCGATTTTTCGTCGAGTCGGGCGTCTTGATTGCCAATTTTGTCTCGTCGTGCTTATATATAACTAAATGGTTATATACTAATTCGTTGAAGGAGTCTTGTCTTGTGAAAACCGTCGATTTGACGACCGGACGTGTGCAGAGCGTCATCTTGGCGCTCGCTCTTCCGCTCGTCGGCAGTTCGCTCTTACAGTTCACGTATAGTCTCGTCGATATGTTTTGGGTCGGTGCGCTCGGTAGCGACGCCGTCGCCAGTATCGGTGCGGCCAGTTTTTATATTATGCTTGGCCAGGCGATTCAGTCGTTACTTGTCGTCGGCGCCGGCATCAAAGTGTCGCAAGCCGTCGGCAGGCGGGACCAACAGTTGATCCAACGCTACGTCAAGGCCGGAAAACGAGGTAACCTCGTCCTCGGCCTGTTCTTCTTGACGCTCCTCGTCGCCTTTGGTCAGACGCTGATCGGCTTTTTGAATATGAACGCCCCTGACGTCGAGCGGCTCGCTTACAGCTACTTGCTCGTCAGCGCACCGATGCTATTGTTCTCGTTCTTCAACTTGCTGTACGCCCGCATATTCAGCGGTTTCGGCAATACGACGACGGCGATGCGGATCAACGCGACCGGGGTCACGCTCAACATGATCTTGTCGCCGCTCTTCATCTATCCGCTCGGTCTCGGCGTGCTCGGGGCCGGTCTGGCGACACTCGTCGCCAACGCCGTCATGTTCGGCTTCTTCTGGCATCGGGCTCGCGCGCTCTTTGACTGGGACGAGACGGTCGAACCCGTTCGCGCGGACTATACAGAGATCGTTCGCCTCGGCTTCCCGATGGCGACACAACGCGTCCTCTTTACCGTCATCAGCATTCTTCTCGCCCGCATGATCGGATCCTACGGGACGGAAGCGATCGCCGCCCAGCGCATCGGCCTACAGATCGAGTCGATCGCCTACATGATGATCGGTGGACTGAACGGGGCGATCGCGAGCTATACCGGCCAAAATATCGGCGCCCGACAGATTGAACGGGTGCACGAAGGGTATCGCGTGACGACGCACCTCGGTATGCTCTACACTGGGCTGATCACGCTCGTATTTCTCTTCTTCCCGGACGTGCTCATCCGCGCCTTCGTCGATGATCCGACTACGATCGAAATCGGGGCCAGCTATTTACGTATCATCAGCGTCTCCCTCATCTTCGCCTCGCTCGAGATGATCGGGAACGGTTATTTCTCAGGACTCGGGCTACCGAAGATCCCGGCGATGATCTCTATCGTCTTCACCGTCGCTAGGATCCCGCTCGCCATCCTCCTCGAGCCGTATCTCGGCATCGACGCCATCTGGTGGAGCATCGCCATCTCGAGCATCGTTAAAGGGCTCGTCTCGGCACTATTTGTTCGACTAAAGAAAAAGGAAGTGACTTCACTTGCAGAAGCGATTTAAGCAATTATCCAAGCAACTTCTCACGAGCGGACGGTTCGCGATCGAACGCGAAATGCTACGTGTGACAACAGACGGGACGCTCGCCGTGACGAAACATCCGTCACGTCTCGGTGACAAAGCGACGCACCCGTATATTACGACCGATTTTTCCGAGAGCCAGATCGAACTGATCACGCCGACGTTCCCGACCGTCGAAGCGGCACATAACTTTTTAGAGACGCTGTATGACATCACGGCGCTAAATATCGGCGACGAGCGGCTTTGGCCACAGTCGATGCCGTGCCCGTTGCCGGACGGCGGCGTCATCCCGCTCGCCGACTTCGGCAGTTCCGGTATTGAGGCCGGCCGTTACCGTGAACATCTGCTTCACAAGTACGGGGCGAAAAAACAGCTCATCTCCGGCATCCATTTCAACTTCTCGTTCTCGGACGAGTTGATCGCCGCGTTATATGAAGGGTCGCCCAAGCAATATGACCGCTTCAAAAACGAGCTCTATTTGAAGCTCGTCCGCAACTATTTGCGCCTGCGCTGGCTCGCCGTCTACTTGCTCGGCGGAACGCCCGCCGTCCATACGAGCTACGAGGAACGTTGCGTCAGCCAAATGCAGGCGTTGAACGAGGACGTCTACTCGAATACGACGGCACTGTCGTACCGGAATAGTGACTGCGGTTATACGAACGTCGAACCGCTCTATCCGAACTATGCGACGCTCCCAGACTATGCGAGTAGCGTCCGCCGTATGATCGCCAAGGGCGACATCGCCAACCCGAACGAGCTGTACTCGCCGATTCGACTGAAGACGTCCCGCGGCGGAAATGACCTCGACCGGCTCGAGAAGAACGGCATCGATTATATCGAGATTCGCAACATCGACCTCAATCCGTTCGAGAAGACCGGTATCGCACTCGATGATTTGCGATTCCTGCACGTCTTCTTGCTCTATTTAGCGTTGAAAGACGAGACTGACTTTGCGGACTGGCAAGCTGAGGCGTTCCGTAACCAACAGCTTGTCGCCAAAGAGGGCCTATCGCCGTCACTCGTCCTCGAACGTGATGGCGAGCCGGTCGCGCTGCAAACGTTCGCCCGTGACCTCGTCGCTGACATCGAGTCGTTCAACGCGCAACACGACCTCGGTTTTGCTGACGTCTTCGCGTCCGTCCGGGAACGGATTGACAACGTCGAAGCGACCTACTCGGCCCGGCTGACAAAAGTCATGACCGACGAAGGCTATACGACCTGGTCACTCCGCCAAGCCGAGACGTATTATGAAGATGCGTTCGCCAACCGGTTCCGGATGCACGGCTATACGGACATGGAACTGTCGACGCAAATTTTGATGAAGTCGGCCTTAAAACGAGGTTACGCGGTCGATGTCGTCGACCGGGACGACCAATTCATCCGTCTTCGTCACGGCAATCGGGTCGAGTACGTCAGACAAGCGACGAAAACGTCGAAAGATAACTACGTGTCGGTGCTGATGATGGAAAACAAGACGGTGACAAAACATGTGCTCGCCGAACACGGCATCCACGTCCCTGGGGGTGTCGAGTTGCGCAGTGAAGACGACTTGCGTAACGTCTGGTCCGCGTTTTCCGCTCAGCCGATCGTCCTGAAGCCGAAATCGACGAACTTCGGGATCGGCATCCACATCTTCAAAGACGGGACGACGCTCGACGAGGCGCTCGAGGCGTTCCGTCATGCCAACACGTTCGACGACGTCGTCTTGCTCGAGACGTTTTTACCGGGGAAAGAATATCGTTTCCTCGTCATCGGTGATAAGGTCGCCGGCATCTTGCACCGCGTCCCGGCGAATGTGACCGGGGACGGTGTCTCGACGATCCGCGAGCTCGTTGCGAAGAAAAATGAGGACCCGCTCCGCGGCAAAGGCTATAAGACACCGCTCGAGAAGATCGAGATCGACGACATCGTCGTGTCGTTCCTGCGTCCGCAAGGCAAAACTCCTGACAGCGTCCTCGCTGACGGCGAACGCGTCTTCTTGCGCGAGAACTCGAACATTAGCACAGGTGGCGACAGTATCGACTATACAGACCAAATCTCTGACTTTTATAAACAGGTCGCGGTCGATTCGGCGAAAGCGATCGGTGCCACGATTTGCGGCGTCGATATGATGATCCCGTCACTTGACGCAGAAAATGACTACGGCATCATCGAATTGAACTTCAACCCGGCCATCCATATCCATTCCTTCCCGTACGAAGGGAAAGAACGTCCCATCGGCGAGACGGTGCTCGATTTGTTGTTTGACTGACCAGGTTGGAAGGATGCTCAATTCGGGAATAAGGACTATATCGTTTCAAGTCGGTGTACCGTACTTTCTCTAGAGAGGGGTCTGTCAAATGGGAACGGTCAAATCGCACATCGAAGGCTTCACGTCACAACTCGATCGTCTCAACGCCCTCGTCTCGAGATAACCAAAACCGCCCGCACCTCGGTTGAGATGCGGGCGGTTTTTTTGTTAAAACAGAAAATAACTGACGATCAAGATGAGCGTGAAGATGAACACCATCCCGATGGCGAGCGCGACGAGGCTCATCTTCGCCGACTTGAACTGCTGCGAGTTGATCGTGTGCACTTTCTTCAAGTACGACCGTGTCCCGACGAGGATCGTCGCGATACCGAAGATGATCGACAAGATGCCGATCGCCGTGATCAGTTGATGCTCGGCCCCGCTCAAGTTCTCACTTCGATAGTAATGAAAGTTCGTCACGAGGAAGCCGATCCCGATGACGGTGATGGCCGTCCGGATCCAGGCGAGGAACGTCCGCTCGTTGGCGAGGTGCTGTTGAATGTACTGTGAATCGACCGTCTTCTCTAAATCTAGTTTCATAACTTCCCCTCTTTCTAGCCGTCGTAGTCGATCAACCGATTTTTCAACGCGAACTGGACGAGCTCGTGTCGATGCTTGATTTGAAGTTTCTGCATGACGCGTCCTTTATGGTTCTCGACCGTCTTCGGACTGATGCCGAGTTTCTCTCCAATCTCGATATTTCCGTAACCGAGCGTTGTCAAACGTACAATTTCCGACTCACGCCGCGTCAGCACCGACTCTGTCTTTTGCGATGCTGCTTTCTCGATAAACGCTTCCGACAGAGACGTTGCATAGTAACGCTTCCCTTCCATCACTTGCTTGATGCCGTCGACGAGCTGGGCCGGATCACTATTTTTGGATAAATAGCCGGGCACACCGAGCTCGAGCGCGCGTTTGATGTAAAGCTCCTCATCGTGCATCGTGAGCAGGATGACTTTGGCGGTCGGTACTTCTTGCGCTAACGCTTTTGCCGTCATAAATCCGTCGAGTCCGTTCGGCATCGTGATGTCGAGCAAGATCACGTCCGGTATCGTCCGCATCGCTTCCTGGATGGCCGTCGTCCCTTCGGCCGCTTCCCCGACAACGTTGATGTCTTTATAGGGACGAAACATCAACTTCAATCCACGCCGGACGAGTTCGTGGTCATCGACAATCAGCACATCAATCGGTGTCATAGCGACCTCGCTCAATCGGAACGGACACTGAAATTTCAGTGCCTTGTCCGATGACTGATTCGAGTGTAAACGTACCGTGAATCGTTTTCGCCCGTTCTTCCATATGACGAAGCCCTAATCCTTTCGCCACTCGTTGTTGATCGAACCCGTTCCCGTCATCTTTAAACAGCACATCGATTTGTCCGTCATGCTCGACGATGCGGCAGTCGATCGTACTCGCCTGTGCATACTTCATGCTATTGACGAGCGCCTCTTGGACGATGCGATACACGTTGATTTCGATGACGCGCTCATAGCGGTCAGCTAAACGAATGTCGGTCCGAAACGTGACGAGCGGGTATCTGGTGGCAAAACTGTCAACTAACACGTTCAACGCCGAACCGAGCCCGAATTGATCCAGCTCGATCGGGCGCAGTTGTTTCGAATAGCCGCGCACGTTGTCGATCAGTCGGCCCACTTCGGCGAGTACGGATTCGATGTAGTCTTTCTTGTCTGGGTCGGATACATCGGACTGGAGCGCACCGAGGGCGAGGGCGATGCTGAACAACGATTGACCGACCCCGTCGTGGAGTTCTTGGGCGAGCCTTTCGTGCTCTTCCTCCCGGGCTCGAATCAATTCCCGCACCATCTGTTCGCGGAGCGCATGCGCTTCCCGGCGCTTGCGTTCCGTAAAATCGCGAAGCACGAGCAAATAGTACGTCGCACCCGATAGCGGATCGTTCAAGATTCGCGCCGTATTCATCTCCACGTCGACCATCTTTCCCGAATATGTCGGCATCTCTGACGTGAAGTACGGGGAACGCTCATGTTGGATCAAGTAGCATCGATCTTCGTCCGGACCGATTTCACGTCGTTGACAAAATGAACAGTACGGGACAGGTTCTCCTAGCCGCCACCCGGTCAATTGTTCGGCCGCCTCGTTCATCGTGATGATGTTTCGATCATGGTCCATCACGATGACCGCGTCTTTTAAGACATTTAAAATCTGGCGTTCAAAATCTTGAAGTGCCAATCCGCCCCCTCCTTTCTGTCTGCTTTCTCATTTCCTCCATCATACCCCCGTGGGTAATCATTGCCAACTATTTGAGCATACAAAAACCGGACGTGATGCATTCACGTCCGGACCGGTTCATTATTTTTTTGTTTGTTCGGACAATACTTCGACCGTCGCCTGCATATACTTGAGGCCGTGCTGGACCGATGGCTCTTTCAGCCAACGAACGAGCGAGAACAACGTGATGTTGCGGTCGTCGCGTTCGGCCCGTGCCCGGATTTCGGTGAGCATCGTGCGCGTGGCGTCGGCTTTCTCTTTTACCGGTGCGACATATTCATCGACCCGTTGACCGATCAGTTCTCGTGTCTGCTCGTCCCCGTAGACGTCTTGTGCGAAAGCGAGCACTTGTTCAAGCTGGTTCGTCACCTGGAGCAACATCGGCAACTTCTCGGCGAGCTTGACCGCCGCCTCGAGCGTCTCGACCTGTAAATTCGATGAGTCGAGGAGCGTATCGACTTTTTGTCTCACTTGCTGGTCGTTCATCGTCGCCATCCCGAAATCGACGGCGTCTTCGAGGCGGCGAAGCGACTTCTCAATCTCGGGCAATCGTTCGACGAGGGAGACGAGCGCTTGCTCGACGTCCGGCCGCGTCAACACAGATTCTAATGTCTGTTCTTTCGTTGTTGTACGTTCCATCGTCTTCTCCCCCTTTCTCACATCGTCCCTTTCAACATCCCGTTCCAATACATGACTGGAAGAAAGTCTTTTTTCAAGATGTACATGCTGTGGCGTTCTTTCGCTTGATTGAACGGCATCGACTCTTGTGGTACTTTCTCGTAATCGAACTCGGCCAAGATGAGTTTGTTGTAGCCTGTGACGATCGGGCAAGACGAGTAGCCGTCATACGACGCGACCGGGACTTGGCCATACATGAGGTCACCCACATTTTTAGCGACGACGGGTGCTTGTTTCCGAATCGCGGCCCCGGTCTTCGACGTCGGTAAATTCGTGCAGTCGCCGAGTCCGAAGACGTTTTTATACTGTTTATGTTGAAGCGTGTACATATCGACATCGACCCATCCGCCCGCATCGGCAAGTTTGCTTTCTCGAATGAATGCCGGTGCTTGCATCGGTGGCGTGACGTGAATCATGTCATAGCGCACCTCGAACGTTTCCCCGCTATCTAACTGTTCAAAGACAGCGACTTTGTCGTCTGCTTTAATCTCAATTAAATTGACACGGAAATGTGTGTCAATCCGTTTTCGTTCGAGTACTTTTTCGAGCGCCGTCCGATATTTGGCAACGTCAAAGATAGCCGGATTGGCCGATCCGAAGACGATTTTACTGTTATCGCGGACACCTGTTTTCACAAAGTAGTCTTCCGCCATATACATAATTTTTTGCGGGGCCCCGCCACACTTCACAGGTGATGCTGGGTGCGTGAACAATGCGGTACCGCCCTCAAAACCCCTAAGGGTATCCCACGTGTAGTCGACGTGTTGATACGAGTAGTTGCTACATACTTGTTTCGTCCCAAGCGCTGCTTCCAACCCTTTGATCCGACCCCAATCGATCTCAATCCCCGACGCGACGACCAAGTAGTCGTAATAAATCGTCCCGTTGACAGCCGTCTCGACTTGATTGGCTTCCGGATCGAAGCTGACTACCTTGTCCTGAAGCCATTTCGCACCTTTTGGGATGAGTGTCGCCATGTCTCGCTCCGACTCTTCTTTTTTCGCGGCACCGGCTCCGACAAGCGTCCAAAGTGGTTGATAGTAGTGTTTCTCTTCAGGGTCGATCAGCAAAACCTCATCGGCTAAATGATGTTTTTCACGAAGCAGGCGAGCAGCGACGCTAATCCCTCCGGTGCCGGCTCCGACGATGACAACTCGATAATGAGTACGCATAAAGCAATTCCCCTTTCGTTTCCGTAGATGACCGACAAAATTATGTCAATTAAGTGAACTTACCCACGCCTTCAGCATAGTTGAAAGCGCATACAACTTATATAGGGGAAGTCCCTCAATTTCTCCCGGACTATAGGACGCAACTATGATCGTCGTCATCTAGTCATGAAGTCCCCCAGTTGTTTTCCCAGGCCAACCTGTGAGTTAAATCACTTCGCCCGACATGATTTCCTCATCAAAACGGCATAGGGGATTCCCCTCATTTGACGAGGAAAGTATTGACTCCATTATACCATAGGGGGTATAAATTGGTTATCTGATTTTTTTAGGAGGACTTTTTCACAATGACACAACGACCTTATCATCCGCTCTACTTCTTATCAGCACTCGGTAACGGCGGGCTCGCCGTCTCGTTCTTTATGTATTTCATGTTTTTGATTCCGCATCCGGATTCACCACTCCCCCATTTCGATCATTTGCGGGCCACGTTTGAGAAAGGAGGAACTGCGCAAATTCTCGTTGTCGCTGTCTCCTTCATCATCTTGGCGCTCGCGGTGAACCATTTCCGCCTGCTCATTTGGAACGTCCGCTCGTTCCACACGTACAAGCGAACGTCGGCTTATCAGGCTCTCAAAGGCACTCCGGGTGAAGTGGCGGTCATGGCCGAACCGCTTACATACGCGATGAGCGTCAATGTCGTGTTCATTCTCGGCGCCTTGTTCGTCCCTGGACTATGGGCCAACGTCCAATCACTCTTCCCGTTCGCCTTGCTCGCATTCTTGGCAATCGGTGTCTACGCGCTCGTGCTTTATGTTCAGTACATCTCCAACGTTATGGCGAACGGTAAATTTCCGGTCGACAACTTGAATCAATTCGGACAATTTTTAGGAGCGTTCGCGTTTGTCATGGTCGCTGTCGGTTTAGCGAGCCCTGCCGCGATGTCGACGACACCATGGGTCTATGTCACATCGACGGTCGCCTCCCTCTTGTTCTTAGCGCTCGTCAGCGGTATCCTCCTCTTCTTCGGCGGTATGAGTTTACGTGCCGTATTGGCGAAAGGTCTGGCCAAACCTGGCGCACCGACCGTCTGGTTACTGATTCCGATCTTCACGCTCACTGGAATCACGTTCGTTCGAATCTATTCGATGGTGTCGCACCGGCTACTCGAGACACATGTCAACACGGCGCTACTGTTCGTCGTACTCGGCTTCCTGTTCATGGCGAGCACTGCCGTCGGCTTGATCGGATTCCGTGTATTGCGTCGTCTAGACTATTTCAACGAACAGCCTGATGGCGCGGCGAGCTTCGGCCTCATCTGCCCAGGTGTCGCCTACGTCGTCCTCGGCATGTTCTTCGTCCACTGGGGACTCGTTCAAAACGACTTCATCACAGCGCACAGTCTGATGCACTACGTCATCTTGTCACCGCTCGTATTCGTCCAAGCGAAGACGATCCAATGGCTCATCACACTGTCGGTCAAACACCTTTCACTACGAAAAAACGCATCCAAACTTGAGGCTGCATAAGCATCGTTCCTCAACAAAAGCCCTGTCGAAACGATTGTTTCTTCAGGGCTTTTGTTATTGTTGATGGGAGAGTACCTCGAACAACTTGTCGAGCCGAGACGTATCGATGTCTAAAAATGCATCCCCGACACTGATCTCGGTCGAACAATAGCCGTCATGTGGCACGACGTACCCAGTGATGCCGATGCCTGTCTCCGTTTGAACACGTTTAATCCAATTCGAGACGGTTTCTGCGTCCCCGTTCATGTGAAGATGGAACATGTTCGTCACCGGCACATCCGGCGTCGTCCAGACACCGTCGAGCGCATTGAACCGGGTTGCGAGCGCTTTGGCATGTTCGTAGTACGTTCCCATTCGGTCTTTCCTGAGCTCATAGTAGTAGTCGGCCGGGATGATGTACGGGTATAAGCCGATCAAGTCGCCGCCATAGCGCCGTTTCCAGATTCTTGCCTCGTCACAGAACGCTTTCGGTCCGGCCAAAATCGCCCCGGCGACACCGCCGATCCCTTTGTAGAACGAGACGTAGACGCTATCGAACAAGGCGCACACTTCTTCGGCCGTCTTCTCATAATATGGCAACGTCTCGAACAGGCGCGCCCCATCGAGATGCAGATGAACCCCCCGCTCCCGGCAGTGCCTTCTGATCGCTTCAAGCTCATCAAACGGCGGCAAATAGCCGCCGAGCTCACGTTGCGGCAACTCGACCAACAGGCAAGCGACGTCCGGTAACGCCTCCACTTCTTCAAGCGTCATCAAGCGGTCCGTGCCCCCGATCAAAAGCGGCTCGAGGTGATGCAGCTGTCTCAGTCCGTCTTGTTCATGAATCTCCAAGTGACAGAGCGGGTGATAGGCGACGCTTCGATTCCCTGTCTCGTCCGACCAGATGCGTAAGGCGATCTGTTGTGCCATCGTGCCGCTCGGAAAGAAAACGGCGGCTTCCGTCCCGAGCCGCGTGGCGAGCTTTTGTTCGAATTGTTCGATGACCTCGCCCGTCCCATAATGGTCGCTCGTTTGCTCCGGGTCGGCTTGCTCAAACGCGCGCTGTAAGACGCCGACGTTCCGTTTCCCGTGCCCGCTCAGTTGATGCGTCGTCTGTTGATACGACGTCCGTAAATCCATGCCATCCCCTCCAAAAGAAGCCCCTTGCCACGAGACAAGAGGCCAAGATTTAGTCGCGTACGCGGACAATCAACTTGCCGCGTACTTTCCGCGTCTGGAGCTGTTCGAGTCCGTCTTTCAAGCGGTCGAACGGCAACACGTCGGTGACGAGGTCGTTCAGTTCACCCGTTTCGAGCAGTTTCATCAATTCCTCGGCCATATACGCCAAGTTGCGAATCGCGCGCTCGTCTTCGCTCGCATGGGCCGCACCGAGGGCGACTTCATGGATCGATGGTGACAGCGTGAACCCTTTCATGTTCGACATGTCAGGCGGACCGGCGATATGAGCGAGCTGTCCGCTGAAGGCGAGGCGATCGAGATCGGCTGTCGCCACGTCGCGGCCGACCGTGTTCAAAATCAGATCGACACCACGGCCGTCCGTCAGTTCCATGATTCGTTCCGTCACGTCCTCGACGTTGTAGTCGATTGCGACGTCGGCACCGAGTGATGTGACCCAATCAAAGTTTTCCGGCGATGCCGTCGTGAATACTTCGAGACCGAGCTTTTTCGCGAGCTGAATCGCGTAGCCGCCGACCCCGCCCGCTCCGGCGTGGACGAGAATCGTCTCTTTGTCGCGCGTGTTCAGCTTCTGCATGACCGCTTCATACGCCGTCATGCCAGCACAGAGGATGGCTGCTGCCGCTTCGTCGCTAACGTCTTGCGGTACGACGGCACAAGCACGGGCGTCGACGACAGCGTACTCGGCGAAGCCTCCGTTGTTCGCGAGACTCGTATGGACGGCGACGCGTGAGCCGGTGATGATGTTGGCGATGCTCGAGCCGACTTCGACGACTTCGCCGACGAGGTCGACGCCGAGGATGTGCGGGTATGCCCAGTTCGGGTTGCCGTTCGTGCCGACTTTATAGTCGACCGGGTTCAAGGCGACCGCTTCGACTTTGATGAGCAGTTCGCCCGCTCCCGGGGTCGGTCGTTCGATGTCCCCGAGGTTCATATTATCTAGGCCAGGTTGTTCAAGTAGCCATGCTTTCATGATTAGTACGCTCCTTCCGAATATGTCAGTTCATACGAATGCGAGTAGATCTCGACGAGGTTGCCGAACGGATCTTCACAGTACACCATCCGGTACGGCTTATCGCCCGGGTAATACTCGCGGATCGGCATCCGTTGTTTGCCACCGTGGGCGACAATCTTCTCGACGAGCCCTTCGATGTCTGGGTCTTGGACGCAATAGTGGAAGATGCCTGTTTTCCAAAACTCAAAATTATTCTCCGGTTTCTCGTTGTTAGGGAACTCGAACAGCTCGATGCCGATCTTGTCACCGGTCGACATGTGGGCGATGCGGAACTTGCCCCAGCCCGGGCCGAACACGTCGGTGCACATGACGCCGATCGGTGAGTCATCCTCAACGACGTCCGACGGTTGCATAATCGTGTACCAGCCCATCACGTTTTCATAAAATTTCACTGCTTCCGTCACACTGGGGACTGATAGCCCGATATGTGAGAATGTACGTGGATAAGTCAAATTGATCCGCTCCTTTTTGGTTGCTCATTTGGGTCGATAACGATAAGATACCTTCATCGTAGCAAGAAAAAAAGTACGCACATTGAAGTAACTACCCGAAAGCGAGGCGAACTGAACATGACGACCCCGTTCCCCGTCAACAAGGCGCTCGACATCATCGGCGGTAAATGGCGTCCACAAGTGTACTGCACGCTCGAGACCGGCCCGCGCCGCTTCTCGGAGATTCAGCGCGCCATCCCCGACGTCAGCCGCAAAGTGTTGACCGACCAACTGCGCGAACTCGAACAGCTCGGCATGGTCCGACGCGACGACTATTCGACCGACAAACAGCTCCACGTCGAATACTCCCTCACCGAGGAGGCGTTTAGCCTGCAACCAGCGATGAAGGCGCTCTGCTCTTGGGGCGAAACCCGAGACGAATAAACCCTCGCCAAGTCCAGGCGAGGGTTTTGTCATGACGCGAATAGGCTGATGAGGTTCCCGTCCGGATCGACGACGATGGCGTAACGTTGTCCCCAAAACGCGTCCCACGGCTCACGATGAATCACGTATCCTTGTTTGAAGATAGCTTCAAACAGTGTATCGAGCGCTTCACGGCTGTCGCACAGGAAAGCGAGCTCGACCCGATGCCCCGATGCCGGTTTCCATTCCCCATACACCGACTCCGCCACCTCGACTGTGTCAAAGACGAGCCGGACGCCGCCTTCGTCAACTTCAACGTGCGCTTCCCCGTTCATTGATGCTGGAATCGACAGTCCGAGCAGCCGATAGAAGTCGAGCGCTCGCTTCATATCCTCGACGACGATGCCGACCATATCTAGTTTGATTCCCATGTGGTCACCTCACTTCTTGAATTGATGGTACTATCGAAAGTGTAGCACCTATCCATCCTTTTGAAACGAGGAAATCACTATGACATATAAGTTCGCTTTGATGACACAAGCGCAGGCCGAAATGATCGCCTTCAGTTGGCATTACGATGGAGAGTATGCGTTTTATAACATGGAGGCTGACAAAGACGACTTGGCCGAGTTTTTAGACACCGAACAACGAGGGCAATCGGTATTCGCCATCACGAACGATGGCGAACTGGTCGGTTTTGTTAGCGTGCATCAAACAGACGCCGATACGATTGACCTCGGTTTAGGCATGAAGCCAGGTCTGACCGGAAATGGGACCGGACGAGCGTTCGTCACCTCGATTCTTGATTTCATCGAATCTACGTTCGACCCAAATCGTATCACCTTGTCGGTTGCCACGTTCAACGCGCGGGCGATTCGCGTGTATGAAGCTTGTGGCTTCGACAAGTGGCTTCGTTTCAACAAGACACGAACGGGAGTACGTTCGACTTCATCGCATTAGAACGCAAAAAGCGCCCTCAGGATAGATTGAGGGCACTGAAAAACTTCAAATAATTTTGAGCAGAGGAGCGTCATCCCGGATGGGATGGCGCTCCTCTGCTTTCATTGCCCTTCAAGCCGCCCTGTCCGGCACGCCGCTTTCCTGGGGGCGGTCAGCGAGCCGCATCGCGACGATGTCGCTGCTGGGTCTCGCCTTGCCCGCTGTTCCCCCGGGAGTCGGCGTGCCCTCGGGGCGACGCTGT